>JBBQQS010000367.1:0-5621 GCA_038215525.1 Bryobacterales bacterium | reverse complement strand
GGCGGTGCGCCCCGGGCAGCCGGTGACGTTTTCGAATACGCCGATTCCGGCCGTGACGCCGGTGGGGGTGAATAGCTTTCTGCGGGTGACGTTGGCGACGGCGGCGACGACGAGCACGGGCACCGCGTCTTTGGAGATGGTGGATACGAACACCGGCAATGTGATGCGCAGGCTGGAAATGCTGGAAGGCCCGGCGGTGGCGGTGGCGAACAACCGGCAGAACGTCGTGGGACGGACGATGGTAGTGGACGCGACGGGCACGAACGCCTACGTGTTGACCGCGAGCGGCCTCAGTATTGTGCCGCTGGACCAGACGGTGCCGGCGGTCGATCGCCCCGCGCCGAATCAGAACGGGACGGTGTCGATGGCGAGCTATCTGCCGCCGGTGGCGCAGGGCGGGCTGATTTCGATCTTCGGCCGGAACTTGGCGGCGAATGCTTCCGCGGATACGTCAAAGGCGCTGCCGACGACTTTGGGCGGCCTTTGCGTAACGTTGAACAATACGCCGATTCCGCTGATCCTGACGTCGCCGACGCAGATCAATGCGCAGGTGCCGCCGGAATTCGCGGCCGGACGTTTCCCGCTGCTGGTGCGCAACATCGACAAGAAGGCGGCGGCATTGATCGCGACACAGTTGACCGTGGCCAAGTATGCGCCGGCGGTCTTTGTGCAGGCGGACAACAAGCAGGCGGCGATTTATCACGAGAACGGCCAGCCGGTGACGCCGGCCAATCCGACGACGCGCGATCGGCGGCTGACGATCTATGCGACCGGCTTGGGCTTAACCAAGGGCACGCGGGTGGTGGGCGGGACGCCGTCGCCGGCCGGGACGACGACGGACAAGGTGGAGGTGTTCTTTGGCGATCCGCGCTTTTCGCAGGCGGACGTGGTTGTCGAGAGCAGCCGCTTGCTGCCGGGGACGATTGGCGTTTATGAGATTAAGGTCTATGTGCCGGGCGACCGCATGCGCGGGTCGGCTTTGCCGGTGACGGTGAGGATCGGTGGGGTGAGTTCGCCGGTGACGGGTCCCCTGCCGCCGACGATCGCGGTGAACTAGAATAATGTTATGAAGACCTTGCTGCTCGCCGTTTGCGCTTTCAGTTTGCTCGCGAAGAATCAGGATTTAGGGAAGCCGCTGACCCTGAAAGAGCCGGTGAATGTCGGCACGGTGGTGTCGACGCCGGAGCCGTTGGTGGGCAAGGTGGTGCAGGTGAAGGGCAAAGTGACCGAGGTCTGCACGATGGCCGGTTGCTGGATGGCCTTAGTCGATCCCGAAACGAGCCAGATGATCCGCGTAAAGGTGAACGATGGGGATATCGTTTTTCCGAAGGAAGCGGTGGGGAAATTGGCGATCGCCGAAGGAAAGCTAGTGAAGATGGTGCTCACCAAAGAGCAGACGATTGCGCGGATGAAGCATGAGGCGGACGAGACGGGGCGGAAGTTCGACCCTTCCAAAGTCACCTCGGGGACGACGATTTTTCAGATTGCGGGGACTGGGGCGCGGTTGTTGGAATAGGGCTCGTTCTTGCGCTTGGTGTGCCGTTCGATCAAATCGAGGCGCTTCTTCTTCCAGTAGGCGGGCGTAATCTTGACCGGATCGCCGGAATTGAGCCCCTCAAGGAGCAGGGATTCCAGTTTCTGATTGGTTCGCAGATGCGGATCTTCTTCGAGTGGCATTCCCATATTTTAAGGCATCATGGCCGTTTTCTGGCCTAAAATTGTTACTTCCGCCCATTGGTCTGGTAGCCTCAATGGAGTGAGATATGCCATTGCCGTGGTCGGGCTGAGCTTGGCCGCCGCGCGTGCACACGCTGAACCGCTCTCCCTTGCCGCCGCTTTGCGGGAAGCTTTAGCCAGCCATCCCTTGCTTGAGGTAGCGCGTTCCCGCATTGAAGTGGCGGAGGGGCAGGTGCGCCAAAGTGCCGTGCGGCCCAATCCTTTGTTTGTCTATCAGAGCGAGAACCTGCGCGCGTGGGGCTCGCCGGCATACCGGTATTGGCAGGATTCGGATCACTTCTATTACCTCCAACAGACCTTTGAGACGGCTTCGAAACGTGCCAAGCGGCAGGACGTGAGCCGGCTGCAGAAGGAGCGCGTGGAACTGGAGCGGGAGATGACCGCCTGGCAGATTGCGGCGCGGGTGCGGACTGCGTATTGGGACGCGGCGGCGACGGCGCGGGTGAGGTTACTTTATACGCAGGTGACGGAGAACTATCGCGAGACGGTGACCTACCATGAGACGCGCTTTCGCGAAGGGGCGATTGCGGAGAGCGACTTGATCCGCGTGCAACTGGAGGCTTCGCGCTTGTCGCTGGGGGCCAACGCAGCCGCGCTCGATGCGGACCAGGCCGTGATCCGTTTGCAGCGCGAGATGGGCCGTCGGGAATTCGGGCCGGTTGAGTGTACGGATGTGCTGGAGGGCGTGGAGATGGGCGCGGTGGAGGCCCGAACGGCTTTTGAGCAGCGGCCGGAGATGAAGCTGGCGCGGAAGATCGGCGAGGTGGCGGGGTTGCAGACGCGGCTGCAGGAAGCGCTGGCGAAACCCAATGTCGACGGGCTGTTCGGCTATAAGCGCGCCGGTGGCCAGGACACGGTGGTGGTGGGCGTGCAGGTGCCGTTGCCGGTGTTCAATCGCAATGTGGGGAATATCGAAAGTTCGGTGGCGGAGCAGCGGGCGGCGGCGGGCGCGGTGCGGTCCACCGAAGCGCTGATCGCGGCTGAGTACGAATCGGTGCGGCGCGAGTTGGCGTTGCGGGAAAACCAATTGTTGCAATCCGCGCAGCCGCTGCGGGAACGGGCGCGGGAGAATGCGCGCGTGGCTGAAGCGGCCTATCGGCTGGGCGGCACCGACATCTTGCGTTTACTCGATGCGCAACGGCAGCAATTGGATGCCGAACGACTATTTTTGGATGCCTGGGCCGGTTTGCGCCAGGCGCGCGCGCGATTAGATTCTGTGCTGGGAGTGATGCCATAAGATGCCGTTACTGCTGTTGATCATGGTACTGCTGGCCGCCTGTGGCGGGGGCTCGAAGATGCCGGTGGTGGCGCAGGCGCCGGTGGCGGCGAAGGATGAGTCCATTGCGTTGTCGCCGGAGGCCCGGCGCAATGCGGGCCTTGAGGTAGTGACGGTGCGGGAAGAGGTGCGCGACACGATGCTGGAAGCGCCGGGCCAATTGGCTTGGAATGAGGATCGCACTTGGAGCGTGGGTGTGGTGGCGACGGGCAAGATGCGGATCGTGACTGCGCAGGTGGGCGATTGGGTGAAAGTGGGCCAAGTGCTGGCGCGCTATCATACGCACGATGTGCACGACACGCAGGCGAACTTGGAGCAGGCGTTTGCGGAGCGGCGCCGGTCGACGGCGAATCTAGAGCAGTTGAAGCGCAATCAGGACCGGTTGAAGCGCCTTTACGAAGCAAAGGCCGCGCCACTGATGCAGGTGGAGCAGGCGGAGAGCGAAGTGAAGATGGCCGAGGAAGATGTACATAAGGCACAGGCCAATATCGAGCGCGAGACGCAGCATTTGACCGAGGTGCTGGAGATTCCGGTGAAGCCGGAGCATGCGCATGCGGGTCCGCACCAGGGCGAGGGCGGGGAGACGGAATTAGTGCCGGTGAAGGCGCCGCACGACGGTTTGGTGGTGGAGCGCAAGGTGTCGCTGGGCACCGTGGTGACGACGGGGCAGCCGGCGTTTGTAATTACAGATCCGGAAAGTTTGTGGCTGATTGCCAGCTTCCCGGAGTCGGCGTTGCCGCTGCTGCGCGTGGGCTTGCCGCTGACGGTGGAGGTGCGGGCTTATCCGGGCCGATTGTTTCCGGGGCGCATCCGGCGGTTAGGCGAAAGCATGGACGCGGCGACACGGACGCTGAAGGTGGTGGTGGAGGTGGCGTCGCAACGGGCGTTGAAGCCGGAGATGTATGCGACGGTGAAGTTGGCGGCGCGGGGAGCGAGATCCCTGGTGATTCCGGCGACGGCGGTGCACGAGATCGACGGCCAGCAGGTGGTTTATGTGGAGGACGCGCAGAATCGCTTTATAGCGCATCCGGTGCAGGCGACGATTTCGGATGGCGTGGCGGTGGTGCTTTCCGGGCTGAAGGCCGGGGAACGGGTGGCGGCTCAAGGTAGTTACATGATTAAGGGGCAGGCCGCACAGAAGGCTGGCGAGTAAGTGCTGCACGCGTTAATCGATGCCTGTTTCCGGCAGCGTTGGCTGGTGATGTCCGCCCTGGTAGGGGTAGCGGTGTTGGGCATTTACACGGCGTATCACCTGTCGGTGGATGCGTTTCCCGATCTGACGAATAACCAGATCAGTGTAATTACCGAAGCCGGGCCGATGTCGCCGACTGAGGTGGAGAGCCAGGTAACTTACCCAATTGAGACGGCGCTGATGGGCATTCCGAAAACCAAGGAATTGCGGTCGATCTCTAAATTGGGTTTGTCGATTGTCACCATTGTGCTGGACGATTCCGTGGATCTCTACTTTGGGCGTCAGTTAGTGAATGAGCGCTTGCGAGAGGTGCGTAGCCGTTTGCCGCAGGGGCTGGAGCCCGTGCTGGGGCCGGTGGCGACGGCCTTTGGCGAGCTCTATCAATATACGATCGATAACCCGAATGTGACTTTGCTGGATCGCAAGACTTTGCAGGATTGGGTGGTGCGTCCGCAACTGCGTACCTTGCCGGGGATTAGCGAAGTGAATGGTTGGGGCGGATTGACGCGGCAGATTACGGTCCAGGTAGATCCGGCGGCTTTGTTGCGTTATAACCTAACGGCGCGTGATGTGGTGGACCGCTTACAGGCGAGTAACCAGAACTTCGGCGGCGGCTTCGTGAATCAGAATGCCGAGCAATTTACGGTGCTGGGGATGGGCCGTTTTCGCACGTTGGAGGATATCGGGCAGGTGGTGCTGAGTGAGCGCGCCGGGGTTCCGGTGTTAGTGCGCGATGTGGCGGAGATCCACGTGGAAGGGGCGCTGCGCCAAGGCGCGGTGATGCGAGATGGCCAAGGCGAGACGGTGTGCGGCATGGCGATTATGCTGAAGGGCGAAAACTCGCGCGCCGTCATCGATCGCGTGAAGACGCGCTTGGCGGGTCTGCGTCTGCCTACCGGCACGCGGATTAATCCTTTTTATGATCAGAGCGAAGTGATTAACATCACGGTCAGCACGGTGCGGCGCAATTTGATTGAAGCGGGGCTGTTAGTGGTGACGGTGCTGATGTTGTTTTTGGGTAACGTCCGCGCGGCGCTGATTGTGGCGGCGGTAATCCCTTTTTCGATGTTATTCGGCTTTATGGGGATGGCGCTTTTTGGCGTCAGTGCGAACCTGATGAGCCTGGGGGCGATCGACTTCGGGATGATGGCAGACGGCGCGGTGGTGATGATGGAGAATTCGCTGCGCCGCCTGCATGGCCGTCCCGGTGAGCCGGATGTGCTGCGCGAAGCGGCGCGGGAAATGGCACGGCCGATTCTCTTTGGGGTGCTGATTATTATCGCCGTCTATCTGCCTGTGTTTTTCCTCGAAGATCTGGAAGGCCGAATGTTCCGGCCGATGGCGATTACGGTATGTGCGTCACTATTAGGTTCTTTGGCGTTGGCGCTAACGGCCGTACCGGTGGCGGCGAGTTTT
>JBBQQS010000366.1:0-5621 GCA_038215525.1 Bryobacterales bacterium | reverse complement strand
GATGGCCGGAGCGAGTCAATTGGGCGCGTAGCAAGCGGTGGATGACTAAGTCTGGATAGCGGCGAATGGGCGAAGTAAAATGCGTGTAACTCTCGGTCGCCAAGGCAAAGTGGCCGACATTCTCGGCGGCATAGCGAGCCTGCTTCAGGCTCCGCAGCATTAAGTAACTCAAAATCCGTTCCTCGGGTTTTCCTTCCAGTTGCTTAATTAGCCGCTGAAAGCTCTTCGAAGAGATCTGGAAGTTACCGGAGGGCGTAATATGCTCGCGTTTCGACTTACGCCCATCGCGGGCGTGCATGGTCGTTTGCAACTTCTTCATCGGCGCCGTGCCCAACGAAACGCCGTAATGCACGGCAATTTGCTCGAATTCACTTACTTTTAGCGGATTGGGCGTTTCATGGATGCGATAGATAGAAGGGCCACCGGTGCTCTCCAGGTAACTCGCCACCGCTTCATTCGCCGCCAGCATGAATTCTTCAATCAGCCGGTGGGCAATATTTCGCGCGCCACGCGTCACGCCAGTCATCGCCCCTTGCTCGTCAAATTCGATCTGCGCTTCGGGTAAGTCGAAGTCAATCGAACCGCGGCGCACGCGTTGGCGGTTCAAGATCAGCGCCAGGTCCTTCATCAGGCGGAAACGCGAGAGTAATGGCGCATAGCGTTCGCGCAATGCGGCGGTAGCTTCGGTCTCACCTTCGAGCAGTAAGTGGACGTCGGTGTAAGTCATCCGCTCGCGGCTGCGGATCACCCCGGAGCAGAACTCGCGCGCCACGGTTTGCCCCTGATGGTCAATCTCAAGCAGGGCCGACATCACCAGCCGGTCCACTTGCGGGCGCAGGCTGCAGATGTCCGTCGAAAGCTCCAGCGGCAGCATCGGCACGGCCCGGTCCGGAAAGTAGACGCTGGTGCCGCGCAGGTAAGCTTCGCGGTCAATGGCGGAATCGGGCTGAATGTAATGGCTGACGTCGGCAATGTGCACGTGCAGGGCGAAGTTGCCGTTGGGCAGGGTATCCACCCAAACGGCGTCGTCAAAGTCGCGCGCCGTCTCGCCGTCGATGGTGACGATGTTGTAGTCGCGGAAGTCGCGGCGCGCCGCCAGTTCCTCGGCCGGAATGTCGTTCGAGAAGGCCTTCGCTTCGGCAATAACCTCCCGCGAAAAGCGGTGCGGCAGATGGTGCTTGCGGATGATGATCTCGACGTCGACGCCAAAATCATCGGGCCGACCCAGGATCTCCACCACCCGCCCGACGCCGCCTTGGCCATCGACGGGAAACTCGATCAACTCGACGTTCACGATGTAGCCGTGCAGGTCCTCGACACGGGTCGGCAAGGCGGCCGTTACGCCAATGCGATCCACTTCGAGCGCGACGGGCGGAAACTCCATGCCGGCGGGGATCTGAATCCAATCGCGCAAGCGGTCGTCGTGGGGCTTCACCCAATTGGCCGCACGCTTCACCTGGAACTCACCCACCACCGTGCCGTGCGCCCGCTTCAGCACCTTGACGATCTCGCCGTCAGCGCGCCCTTCCCGCGACATCCGGCCCACCCGCGCCAGCACCCGGTCACCATGCATCGCCTTGGCCGCTTGGTCCGGCGGGACAAACAGGTCACCGGCCAGCCCGGGCACTGGCGCTTCGGGCACCACGAAGCCATAGCCATCGCGGTGGACGCGCAACTGGCCGGTCACGAACTCGCTGCTCGCCCGCGAGGCAAGGAAATGGTCCCGCTGATACTCCACCAGTTGGCCGCGAGCTAAGGCTTGTTCGAGCGCCCGCTCAAAGTCGGCCCGTTCCACCCCGCGGCTACCCAATTCTTTCACCAGTTGCTTGAACGAACCGCGATGATGGGGTAGATTACCCACGTACGCAACGAGTAACTCGTCGCTAAACGCTCGGCCGCTGAGCCTCACTTCACGAGCTTTCGGGCTAGCGGACTTCCACGGGGTCGGTTTGGGTTTACCTTTGGCCAAGCCCCCATTATAGGAGCTTGACGCTCTGCGAACCAGACAAAAGGTTTCTCGACTTTTCCGAACTTTTTCCACAGAAAACTCACCATGAAGATTCCGTCTCAAGTCGCAGAATTTCACCACATTTGAGGTACCAGCGGTCCTAGCGAAAGAGTTCTAAAGAGAATCTTCGACGTGGAACCCATGCCCGCTAATGTGTCGAGAAGCACCTCGGTCACAGCGTCCCCTCGCTTCCGGGCCACGGGCCCGGCGTCGTCCCAGGAAGGTCACCGGAGCCCAGCAGACCTTGACAAGGCACGGCTTAGCTAAGATTAAAGAAGTTTAAGTATTATTTTAGATCTCTCGCCAAAACCGGCGCGACCACGCCAAACAGAAACTTTCTTCCCAATTAAGTCCAGTTTCTGACCCAAGTACAAAGCCAGAGTTGGGCCGGTACTATTAGTTCTATCCCCATTTATCCATCAGGGAAAGCCCCTAGGAGTGTACTTGACATTACCCACCCTTGCTGTAAAATCACACTAAAAGTCATTGGAAATCCACGATTTGGGCCCGGTAGACACCTACCGAGAAAGAGCCCCTAAAAGCGATTTCCAAGAATGAAAGCTGGCGTTCTCGTAAAGCCGTCGAGTGCACGTTTCGAGGCGAATTTCGAAGACTCCAGCCTGTATGTTTTGTCCGTGAATCGGCGAAGGAATTGCGCGTTGAGCGACGCAGCGAACCTCGACCGATAGAGGCCGTCCGAGGAGGATATGAACCGCGTCACCACAGTTGCACTCGTTTTGCTTTGGGCAATCCAAAGGCCATATTGTGCTGGCCAGACATCTCCGGCTTCCCCTCCGGCCGATGGCGCGAAGGTGGCGGCCAGCCCGGCGCCGTCAGTGAACGATGCCGCGATCCGTAGCGACTATGTCCTAGGCGCGGATGACATGGTTACCATCCAGGTCCTGGATGTGCCCTTTACGGATCAGACTCCCATGCGCATCGAAACCAGCGGGCACCTAAAGCTCCCCATGATCGGCCGGATCCTGGCGGGTGGACTCACGCCAGCGCAACTCGAAGAACGCATCGCCGAATCCCTGAAAACCTATGTGCGCAAGCCGCAGGTGATGGTGCGCTTGGTGGAGTTCCGCAGCCAACCGGTAACGGTGGTGGGCGCGGTCACGACGCCCGGCATCCATCAACTCCGCGGCCGCAAGACGCTCCTCGAAATCATTTCGCTAGCTGGCGGTCTGCGCCCGGATGCGGGCACCTTGGCCACCATCACGCGTGGCAAAGCCTATGGCTCCATCCCCCTGAGCCAAGCGCACGCGGATGCTTCGGGTCAATTCACTAGTTGTGCCGTAAACCTGCGGGAATTGATGGAAGCTCGCGCGCCCCAAAACAACATTCTCATTCAGCCCACCGACGTCATCGCGGTGGAAAAAGCGCCCATCGTTTACGTCATCGGTGCGGTTCGGAAGAGCGGCGGTTTTGTGCTGAATGCGCAAGAGAAGATTTCCGTCCTGCAAGCCCTCGCGATGGCCGAGGGTCTCGACCGCGCCTCGGCGCCCGACCGGGCTCGGGTGCTGCGTAAATCCAATGACCCGGAAAATCGCCAGGAAGTGGCGGTCAACCTCAAAAAGATTCTCGATGGCAAAACCGCCGACATGTCAATGCAGGCGGATGACATACTTTTTATTCCCACCAGTGTGGCCAAGAACGCCGGGCTGAGGGGTCTCGAAACCGCCATTCAAATCGGCACCGGCGTCACTATTTTTCGTAGGTAGAAGGCAGGATAATCTTTGGGTCTAAATAGAGACATCAACGTGGAAGCACTCGTCGCGCCGCAGGCGCGCCGAAATATGGTGCCCGCCCCGATTCCGGAGTGGGGACCCAGTAACCAGCCATTGATGCCGCGACGCCCGGCCATGAAGCAGCCGGAGCCAGAAGGCATGGTTAGTATCTGGACCGTGCTGCGGAAGCGTTTCTGGCTGATCCTCACCATGCTGCTAGTCTGCGTCAGCGCGGCTTTCTTTTACACCCGCTCCCAAGCCAAAATCTATCGGGCCAGCGTAACCCTGGAAATTCAGGATACGAACAACGACCTGCTGAACACCCGTGATCTCGACCCGCACGCTTCGGCCGCCGCCTTCTCGTCGGAAACTTACATGATGACCCAGGTGGAACTGATGCGCAGCACCTCGCTGCTCACCCGCGTCCTAACGCGTCTATTACTCGATCGTCAAGTCAGTCAGATGGGAAAGCCAGTGGCGCCGCTGTCCGTCTGGGGCATCGCCGATAGTCCCGGCCAGGAAACGCTGCAACGCATGGTCGCCAAAGCCAAGACGAACATTCAGGCGCGTGTAATTTCCAATACCCGGGTCGTCGAGTTAACCGGAGAAGCCGAAGACCCGCAATTCGTTGCTGATTTCTTAAACTTACTCGGCAAAGAGTTTATTAATCGCGGTCTCGAGCTTCGCGGCACCGCTGGACGGCTCAACAACAGCCGTTTGGGCCTTGAACTGGAAGGCCTCCGTAACAAGTTACAGATCTCCGAACAGCGCCTGCGCGATTACGCCAAACAAACCGGGCTCATCATCACGGAGCAGAAAGAAAACCTCGCGGAGCAGAAGCTTCGGCAGGTGCAGGAAGAGATGTCCCGGGCCCAAGCCGACCGGGTGTCCAAGCAAGCACTCTACGAAATGACCGCTGGGGCCACGCCCGATGCGGTGCCGCAGGTGCTTAACGACAACACCATGCGGGAATATCAAAGTAAAATCTCGGAACTGCAACGCCAATACGCCGATCAGAGCGTCTCGCTCACTCCCGAACATCCGGTGGTGCAACGCTTGCAGGCCCAACTGACGGAATTGCGCACGTCGCGCGATCGGCACTTGAACCGCGTCGTCGACAGCGTCAAAAACGATTACGAAAGCGCGGTTCGCCGGGAGCGGCTCATGAGCGGTAATTACGAATCGCAGTCGTCCGTGGTACTCGATCAGGGGCCTAAGGCGATCAATTATCAAATGCTCAAGCGCGAAGTCGACACTAATCGCGCCCTTTATGATTCCATCCTGCAAAAAGTAAAAGAGTACGGCATCGCCAACGCCATGCACACCAGCAATGTGCAAATCGTCGATGAAGCCGTCCCTCCCAGTTATCCTTACCGGCCTTCGTTGTTTATTAACTTGGCTGTAGGCCTGTTAGCCGGCGGAATGATCGGCCTCGTGAGTGCGATGTTACTCGAACGCGCCGACTCGAGTTTACGCGAACCGGGAGATATTAGTAGTCACGTCGGCGGCGTGGAGTTGGGAGCCATTCCTTCCTGGAACGCCGAGAAGCCCTTCACCGCTCGTCTGAAGGATGCCATCGAGCGCCCGCTCAGTCGCTTAAGGGCCGCCCCCGCTTCCGAAAACGACAACCAAGCGGTGGCGAAAATGGGATTGGTAGATTCGCCCGAGTTAGTCGTTTGGAACGACCGTTTTTCGCGCATTGCCGATAGTTTCCGTTACGTCATTACCTCCATCCTGCTGGCCCAGGAACAGGAACGCCCTACGCGGGTCATCATGGTTACCAGCGCCGGGCCGCGGGAAGGTAAAACCACGGTTTGCTGTAACCTGGGCCTCGCCGTCGCGGAACTCAATCTGCGGGTTTTGCTGATCGATGGCGACCTGCG
>JBBQQS010000365.1:0-5627 GCA_038215525.1 Bryobacterales bacterium | reverse complement strand
GATGCCGCGGGGCTGCTGCCGTTTCTCGAACTGCCTTACTTCAATGGCTTGGGCGGCTTTACTCCGGATGGGCGCGAGTACGCCATTTACCTGGATCAAGGTGCAAGCACCCCGGCCCCCTGGTCGAACGTCATCGCCACTGCCGGGTTTGGCACACTCGTCACGGAAAGTGGCCTGGGCTTCACTTGGTGCGGCAACAGCCAAGCTAATCGTCTCACCCCTTGGCAAAACGATCCGGTCAGCGATCCGCAGGCCGAGATTATTTACTTGCGCGATGAGGAGACGGGCGAGTATTGGACTCCCACCTTATTGCCGATTCGCCAAGCCGGTGCCTATCGCGCGCGCCACGGCCAAGGTTATACCGTCTTTGAACACCATAGTCACGGACTTAACCAGGAACTTACGGTGTTCGTCGCCATCGATAGCCCGGTGAAGGTTTGCCGACTGCAATTGCGCAATGACTCGGGCCGGCCGCGGCGGATATCCGTCACTTGGTTTGCCGAGTGGGTGCTAGGCACGCAACGAGAAACTGAGCAGTTACATGTGCTCCCCATGTTCGATGCTGGCAGCGTTAGCCTGTTCGCCCGCAATCCGTGGAGTCACACTTACGCCAGTCACGTCGCTTACGCCAGCACCGCGCCTCCGCCGGAATCCTGGACGTCGGACCGCGGCCAGTTCCTGGGACGCAACGGCACTTACACGGTCCCCGACGGCATGGCGAGGCAACACCTGGGAAAACGCGCCGAAGCGGGGCTTGACCCGGCAGCTATCCTGCGCACCGCCGTCTCTTTGGCGCCGGGAGAAAGCCAGGAAGTCACATGCCTCTTGGGCCAAGCGGATAACGAAGAGCAGGCTCGCGGAGTGGTAGAGCGCTTCCGGCGGCCAGGGGCGGCGGCAGAGTCTCTTGCCACGGTAAAAAGCTGGTGGGATTCTCGGCTAGGCGTGATTGAAGTTCACACGCCGGTACTCTCGGTCGACTTCCTGTTGAATCGCTGGCTGATGTACCAGACGCTCAGCTGCCGCTTCTGGGGACGGTCCGGCTTCTATCAGTCCGGGGGAGCGTTCGGGTTCCGAGACCAGTTACAGGACTCGATGGCGCTAGTCTACTGCGCGCCAGAAATTGCTCGCGCCCACTTACTCACGGCCGCCGCGCGCCAATTTCATGAAGGTGACGTGCAGCATTGGTGGCATCCGGATTCGGGCACCGGCGTGCGGACCCTTTGTTCAGACGACTTACTCTGGCTGCCCTTCGTAACGGCCCACTATGTGCGAGTTACTGGAGATACTGGCGTGCTCGATGAGTTAGTGCCCTTCATCGAGGCCCCACCTCTGCTCCCCGGTGAACACGAGCGCGTCTCGCCCGTCACCATCAGCCCCGACTCCACCACCCTGCGGGACCATGGCGAGCGCGCACTACGAAAAGCGCTCACTTATGGTTTGCATGGCCTACCGCTAATGGGCAACGGCGATTGGAACGACGGCATGAACCTGGTGGGTGCCGACGGACGTGGCGAGAGCACTTGGCTCGCTTGGTTTCTGATCGACGTTATCCACCAGTTCGCCCCGCTGCTCGCGCCCGGCCTTGCCGAGCCCTACCGCGCCGCTGCCACCAGGATCGCCGCCGCGATGGAGCGCGAAGCCTGGGACGGCCAATGGTATCTGCGCGGCTTCTTCGACGACGGCGCAAAGCTCGGTTCCCACGAGAACGCCGAGGCGCGCATCGACTCCATTCCTCAATCCTGGGCGGCCATCTCTGGCGCGGGCGACCCGGACCGAACTCATCAAGCCTTGCAGTCTGCCGTGCAGAAACTGGCGCCCGGGCCCGATCGCATCATCCGCCTCTTCACGCCGCCCTTTGACCGCTCCGAGCCCCACCCCGGCTATATCCAAGGCTACCCGCCGGGGTTGCGCGAAAACGGCGGGCAGTACACTCATGCCGCCATTTGGCTTGCCTTGGCCCTCTCCCGGGTCGGCGACCGGGCCGGATGTGCCCGTCTACTAGAAATGCTAAACCCTGTGGAGCAAGCCCGTGACTTGGCCTCCCTGACTCGCTATGCCGTGGAGCCCTATGTCGTCGCCGCCGATATTTACACCGCTGAGGGTTTGGTGGGGCGCGGCGGCTGGAGTTGGTACACCGGCTCTGCCTCCTGGTTTTATCGCTTGTGGATCGAAGAAGTGCTCGGGTTACGCGTGGAGGGCGATCACTTTCGCGTCGAGCCGAAAGCTCCTCCCGAGTGGAAGACTTACTCGTTTACTTATCGACCTGCCGGGGCCACTTACCGGATTACCGTAACTTACGGCGACGGCCCGCCCCATTTAATATTGGACGGAACAGCACTACCGGATGGGCGCGTGCCTTTATTGGTGGGCGAAGGCATTCGGGAGGTAAGCGTCCGAGTACCGAATATCCAAGACTCATCGCCGCTACCCCACGCTGGGGTAGCGGTGGGGACCATTCTCCCTATTGATTCGGCCGGAGTATTAAGTCGCTAAGTAACTGGACGTTCGTGGGCTAGCATAAACATGGACTCGTGAATCCGCGTCCGGCTGCATTATGAAGCGTTCCCATCCCAGACTTCCACTCCCGCTTGAAACCATATACCTGCTAGGCGCCTTGCTGTTGGTATTGTCAAAACGCCAGACGATCGAATAACGGCGGGGGGGGGGACGATAATCAGGCTGTCTTGGGATTGGTGGCGAACAACCACAGTCTAGCGATAAAGGAATAGGCTACGGCGATTGCCGACGAGATGGACATCGTTTCGAGGACAGAACTGACCCAACAATCGGCAGAAGCGCAAACTACCCTGTCCCGCTTGAGCATCGTGAGCGGGGCGCCCATCCACACCGGGCGTCGGAAGCGAAACTGCGCACTGCCCAAGCTACTTACGGCAATATCTGCATCGGCTTGTGCGCGCTAGCGTCAGACCCATGCAGCTTTACCATCTTGTTATAAACGCCGAGAATTAAAAATGTCGGTGCCCAATGCCCGACAAAGTTCGCTTTTTCCTTTTTTCCCGCAATCTCCAGGGCGAGTGCCAATGCAATTGACCCTAAACCCGCCCAAAGAAATAAATCAGACGGTAGTCTGGCGGTTTGCTCTTCAATGGCTCGCGCCACTGGCCCTTCCCGGTACGGATCGACTTGAGTATCTGCGGTATTTTCCATGACCTGACTCCAGCAATTCCATGGCCAAGTTAGTTTTCGTTATGGCCCCCAGCTTGCTAACGACTTTGGATGACCAACGAACTCAGCTACCCCACACCGGCAGAAGGTCTTCAAACCCTGCAGCAACTTTTGAACAATCTTAAGTTCGGCATGTTAACCACCGTACACGACGGCATTCTTCGGGCTCGTCCTATGACGCTTTTACAATGCGAAGCCGATGGCAATCTTTGGTTCCTAACGAGTAACATTACCTCCTTGGGGCTGGACATCGAAAGCGATGCCCGGGTGAATGTCTCGTTCAGCGGGGGCGAACAGCAAGGCTTCGTCTCGGTATCGGGGCGGGCGCACCTAATCAACGACCGGGCGAAACTGGAGGAACTTTGGAATCCAGCTTTTGTCACTTGGTTTCCAGAAGGCATAAACGACCCCACTCTATCCTTGTTACGCATCGAAGCAGAAAGTGCCGAATCCTGGAATACTCCCCACGGAGCCTTCACGGTGCTGTTCGGCATCATTAAGGCGATCGCGACGGGTGAGCCTGCGCGCCCAGCCACCGACCACGTGAAACTGGATCTGAAGTAAGCCGCGTTTAATACTCACCCGATGAAGAATTCAGGAGCGGCGGCATTGTGGCCGGTCAGCAGAAACTCTCCCTTGGCGGAGCGCAATATCTTGGCCGTGTCCGAGTTAGAACGAAAGGCGCTGGAGAATCGGACCCCGGCGGAAAAATTCAGCGATTACGTAGTCAGGCATGCCGGCGGGTTGCGGTCCGTAGTGGCGCATATTCTCTTCTTTGGGCTCTGGGTGAGTTGGAATCTGACAATCACGCCGCTCTTTCCGAAATTCGACCCCTTTCCCTCTCCCGTGCTAGTCACGGTAGTGTCGTTCGAAGCCATCTTCCTCTCGCTTTTCATTCTCCTTAGTGAGAATCGCTCCAACCGGCGCGCGGAAGAACGAGCCCACCTGGACCTGCAGATTAACCTGCTCGCCGAGTACGAATCCACCAAAACTCTCGAACTTCTGCAAGCGCTCTGCGCCTTCCATGGGCTGCCGCAAGCTAAGGATAAGGAGGTGGTGGAGTTGCTCCAGCGCACCGAGCCCGTCATGCTCGCGCGAGAGATCGGACGCCAATTACCCTCGGATGCCCCGCCGTCTACCCATAAAGCTGGGGGTTTGTGATTGTGGCACTCGGCTTGCTTGATGATCATCAAAGCGCAATGTATGCACGAATCAAACCGCATGTCGCCGAAGGGGCCTTATGACGACGCTGATTTTTTCCATATCCACCGCCTACGCCTTTTTTAATTTGAGGTGAGACGGTGATGATCAAGTTTTGCTGAGAGATGTCCTTCTGTTTCTCCTGTTTGCCTTACTCTTCGAAACCCTGGTCGAAACTCCTGATGGGACAAACTGGCCAAGTTTCTCCGGCTGGCACCCCGCCACGTGGGGGAACCCAATCCATGCTTAATTGCGCAGCTAACATGACGGACCTTTCCGACGAAACACTGGCCGAACGGGCGAAGCATCGCGACTCCCTGGCCTTTGCGGAGTTGATCCGCCGTGCGGCTCCATCCTCTTACCGGCAGGCGATGCAAATACTCAGAAACCGCGAAGACTCCGAGGACGAGTTGCAAAATTCCTATCTCAACGCCTGGCGCCATATCGACCAGTTTCGTGCGCAAGCAATTTTTTCCTCCTGGCTAATGACTATTGTGAGAAACCAATGCTTTATGCGTTTGCGCAAGTTGCGCCAACGCAGCTTTGTCTACTTGGATGACACTGACGAGGAGATGGGGTGTCGGGTCTCGGTCGCCCTTGAGCTCGGCCTATCGCCCGAGGAATGCTGCTCCCGCGAAGAGCGATCGGCCTTGGTACAGCGAGAGATCCAGGCCTTACCGCTCAGATTTCGCGAGATTTTGCATCTGTGCTATCTCGAGGGCTTGAGTACCCCGGAAGCGGCCCTCCGGATGAGTATCTCGCTTTCGGCAGGAAAGTCTCGGCTGTTGCGCGCACGCCTGGAATTCGAGAATCGGCTGAAGTTCAACCGGCGCCCTGCTTTCCCGTTGTGCCACGAATCTCCCCGCTGTTCTCCTACTGGTGCGCTTCATCCTGAGCAAACAGCCGTTCGGCTCTTACGATAAACCGGTTGGGGGCCATTCCCACAAAATAGAACGGGTGGCAGGTAACCAGCGTTAGCACTTGGCCCGCATCGGGTGCGAGCACGGAAACTTCGGTGGGGGCAACGATTCGTTTCGATACTACCCGATATTCGAACATCCCTTCGTCGGTCGTCAGCATGATCACGTCTTGAAGGCGGATATTGCGCAGCGGCCAGAAGAAAGTATCGCGATGTCCGGCGAGGCCGATGTTCCCGATTGTTCCAGGAATCGCAGTGCCTTCAATATGGCCCACTGCTCGCCGCAAAGTGAGCGCGCTGGTCCCCTCGCTCACCAGTACCG
>JBBQQS010000364.1:0-5630 GCA_038215525.1 Bryobacterales bacterium | reverse complement strand
TGGGACTAGCTAGGAAAGGGGACGGAGCGACCACCACCTGCCGCGAAGGATTGGCTTCGCTGGCGTGCGAGGAGATCTGAACCTCGGTTAGTCGGTCTTCCTTTTAGCCGCGAGCGAAGCCGGGAACTGGGGAAACAGGTCCATCCACGGGGTGGTACATTTTCCTAGTAAAAACCCTAAAATAAACCACTTGCCGACTTCCTTCTGCACAAAACCACCGGACAAACGCATTTCTTGCAAACACAGGGGGCCAAAATGCCACCTACACTTCGCTCCGCGCGGATACCTCCGCCACCACCGGCGACCATCTGGATCGGACCATCCCTGGAGCTTGAGGGGCAGACCATGCGCGATACACCTTTCGATCACCACCGGTTCCACCCTCGTCCGCCCGGCTCAATAACGGTCCCCATCACGATATCGGTCCGTAAACCTTGGGCCCGGCACCCGCAGATTCGGCCCCACCAGCGGATGATGCAGCCCACCTTCCGTTACTCCCGAGTTACTCACTAACGCTATCGATCCCGGCTAAAAACGGGACCATCCACCGGGTACACCGGGGTGGGACACTTTCCCAATAAGTTGCACGGCACCAAGTGGCCGGTCAGACTTCGGCTTCCGCGGAATGACCTTCCAGGCTCAGTGCGCACCATATACCAATCACAACGATTACTCGATCCGCCGCCTGCTACTCTTCTCGTCGAAGGCCCTTATGGAAACCCCTATACGGACATCGATTACAACTCCGCTCGCGCGGCTGGGGCGAACGGAAGTGCGCGTTGCCCATACTGCGGCAAAGTCGCCGGGCAGGCGGAGTTACTGGCAACGCGGCACCGACTGGTGACCACGGAGACGGCGATTCGAGCTGAGTATCAGGCAGTGCAGGAGGCGAAACAATCGGGCGGATGGGACGCCCCGGCGGTTCGACCGCACCCACCATCCCCAAAAGCCATCGCCATCACCAACTCATCATGGCCACTCGCCGCTCCATACTTTATTGCTCTTCCCCGCTCACTCCAGCGCTCAAATTGGCCTAACTCATATCGCGGCGTTTGAAAATTTTCGCCTTGGCCAAGCGTCGAGCGGGCCCGGGGTTTACCAGCGCAGCTTCAGCGCCAACTGCGCCGAGCGCGGCGCGCCGATGGCGTAGAGCGGATTGAGGCCGCCGTTTACGCCGCCTTGGCCCAGGCCGCGGCCAAACATCTGCGTCGAAACGCCAAATAGGCGATTCGTCAAATTCCCATCCGGGGCGCCGAAGCTGGGGTGATTGAAAACGTTAAAGAGCTCGGCGCGGAACTGTAAGTTGGCGCGCTCGCCGAAGTTGAATTGGCGGCGAAGCGTGAAGTCCACCTGGCGCAACGGGAAGGCGCGCAGCGGGTTGCGGCCTAAGTTGCCATGGGTCTGCTGGCCGGTGGGGATGGCAAAGGCCGCCCGGTTGAGCACCCGGCCACCCGGGTACCCATCGCCTGCGAGGTAAAGCGGCACGCCGTTCACCCGATTGGGACGCAGGTCATAGTTACCCAGCAAGGTGGCCGTGCGGTTGAAGACATCCACCGGCAAGGCCGACTGCATGCGGAAGACCGAATCCACACCCCAGTTGCGGACCAAGGCGTGGCGGGCGAAAGGCAGGTCGTAGGTGACCGCGCCTGAGAATACCTGGCGGAGGTCGTAGTCGGAACTGGCCCGGTTCAGTCGCTGATCGAAGGTGGTGGTGGGCAACACCAGCGAGACGTTGTCAGAGGCCGAGTCGATTGAGTGGGCCCAGGTATAGGACATCAGCACCTGCAGGCCGCGGCGCAGGCGTTCGACGAATTGCAACTGGAGCCCATGATAGTCAGAGTCGGCGGCGGAGCGGGTGATCTGCACGGTGTCAAAGACCTGGAAGGCGCGCGGCTGAGAGATCGTCTCGCGGCGCAATAAGCGGCGGCCCACCGCACCCACGTAAGAGCCCGTAAAGGTGCGGTTACGCCCTAACGATTGCTCCAGCGTGACGTTGAACTGCTGCACGTAGGGCTGGCGGAAATCGGAGGCGAAGGCGTAGACGGTATCGAAGCGGCCGGTGGTGGTGACGGGCGCCGGATTCGCCAGGTCAGCCGGCAGCGGGTAAGGGACGTTGGCGTAGCGCAGCGTGCGCCGATAGGGCGGGTTGCCCGAGGCAGCTTGCAATCCGCCCAAGGGCAGGTCGTAGAAAATGCCATAGCCGCCCCGCAGCACCGT
This sequence comes from Bryobacterales bacterium, assembly GCA_038215525.1. GTDB lineage: Bacteria > Acidobacteriota > Terriglobia > Bryobacterales > Bryobacteraceae > JALHNI01. The sequence continues at coordinate 3,413 of JBBQQS010000364.1, read as the reverse complement.
CTCCCGGCCCGGGCGGTTCGACAGGCGATAAGCGAGGCCCAGCCGCGGAGCGAAGTTATTGTGGCGGGCTTCGAAGAGCGGCGTTCCCACCGGGGCGAGCGTCGCCGTACGCGGATTCTCGATGCCCTGCGCGGTATAGATGGGCCGGTTGTCGAGGCCCACCGGCGCGGGGTTATAGTCCCAGCGGACCCCGTAAGTGAGCGTCAGGCGGGGATGCAGGCGCCAAGTGTCCTGGACATACCAGGAGAAGTTGGTTACCGCGGCTTTGAGGCCATCGAACGCACCGACCAGGGCGGCCGAGGCGCGTCCACCGAGGATGCCCACGGGCCCTTCGAGGCCGACGAAGACGCCGAACTGTTGATACAGCGGGGCCAGCACCTCGGGCGTTAGCCGCCGGTAATCGAAGCCCATTTTGTATTGGTGCTGCGCGCGGCTGAAGGAGAAGTTATCGACGAGGTTCCACTGCGTTTGCCGATTATTAGCCAGGTTCCCCACGGCAAAGCCACGCAGACCCACGGGTAGAATCCCGGCCGAACCCGTCACCCGATTCGTGAAGGACGGGAAAAGTACCGAGTCCGGGATCGGCACCGCGCCACCGAAGTTATCCATCGACGTGGTGTAGGCGCCCACATTGTGCGAGTAATTGAAACGCACTTCGTTCAGCAGAAAGGCGCTTAAAGTTTGGGTCGAGCCCAGCGTGAGCGTGCGCGAGTCGTTGGTGTTTTTATTCAGCGTGGCCAACGACAAGTCATAACCCTGTGCCGCGCCCCGAAAGCCGCTATCGGAAGGCGCATTCAGAAAGCGCCCGAAGATGTTGATGCGGCCCGTCAGTTGATGATCGACCCGGAGGCTAGTGGAATCGAGGTTCAGCGGGTTGGAGTAAGTGGCGGCGAAACGCCCGAAGCCGCCGCCTAAGTCCTCGCGATTGGGAATGGGGTAGGAGTTCACCAAGCGTTGCGCGGCGGGTGCAGCGCGCAAACGGGCCGCCGCGTTGGGGTAAGCATCGGTGGCAAACTGCGGCTGACGCAACCGCAGACCTTCGTAGGAGAGGAAGAAGAACGTCCGATTGCGGCCGTCGTAGAGCTTGGGCAGCCGCACGGGTCCGCCGGCTACGCCGCCGAAGTCATTTTGCCGCACGGGCGCCCGGGGGAGGCCATCGCGATTGGCGAAAAAGTCATTGGCGTCCATCTTGTCGTTCCGGAAATAGTTGAATAGGGTGCCGTGGAAGGCGTTGGTGCCGGAACGCGTGACGATAGAAATCTGCCCGCCCGGAGACCGGCCAAACTCCGCCGCAAAGCTGGAAGTCTGCACCTGAAACTCCTGCATCGCATCCACCGATACCAGCGAATTGGTGCCCCCCGCGGCGCTCAGCGCCGGCATTACGCCATCGGCGGCGGCCGAAATCGCCGGCCCCGCCATGATCCCGAAGTTCGCGCTCACGCCATCCACCGAGAAGGCGTTGGTGCTGGTACGCTGGCCATTCACCGAGAACTGCCCGGGGTTGCGCTGCGTGGCCGGCGTCGGATTCACACCCGGCGTCAGCATGATCAGGCTGTGGAAGGAGCGGCCATTGAGCGGCAGGTTCTCGACAAATTTGCGATCGACCAAAGTGCCGACCGAAGAGGTGCTCTGGATGGCGTTGTAGGAGTCCACCACTTCGATGCGTTCAGGCCCCTGTGCGGGCGGCATTTCGATTTCCACCAGCTTGCGGTCATTGACGTTGAGTTCAATCGACTCCACGCGGCGGCTGAGGTAGCCGGTGCGTTTGGCCGTCAACTGGTAGGCGCCAGGGGCGAGAAACGTTAAGACGAAGGATCCTTTCGCGGTGGTGGTGGCGGTGCGAACCAGCCCCGTGGCCGCGTTGCGCAGTTCTACCTGCACCGCCGAAACCGGCAAATTCTGCGGGTCCAGCGTCGTGCCACTGAGGGTGGCGGTTTCGGACTGGGCGAACGCGCCGCTGATGATCAGGAGCGCCACGGCGAGGAGTTTGCAACTGATTTGCATGTGCTCTTCTATGGTAGCGCGAGGGTTCGCCGGAGCGCCAAATTTTTAGGCGCCTCGCGCGCCTTGGTGCGGTTGGAGCATTTCCTAAAGGTCGCGGGGAGTTTGCGCGAGCAACGGACCAATGGCCAGCGTGCCGGTGCGACCGGAAAACATTGGGGGCCGTCGAAGACGAACGAGGGGTTTCCTGAAACTAGCAGCGCATGATTCCCCAGTGCCTAGGCGGGTTATGATCTCGGCGGGCAAGGCATTCATTCTCGATCGCGATCCGCTACTCTTGCGACTCGGTACCAAGGAAAGCGCGGAGGCGCGCGGGCGGCAGGTTGGGGTAGTCGCGTAGTAGTTTTTCTTCCCCCTTGGCCGTGTTCGGGTCGAGGGCCGCGCGGAGGGCTCGGATGCGCTCCATGCGGTAGAGGTAGTTTTGCGGAAACTGCCGGCAGAGTTCGCCGAGGATGCCGGCGGCGCGGGCGGGTTGGCCATCGCGGCGCGCGATCAGCGCGAGCAGAAGATTCGCTTCGACGCGAGTGCGGCGGCCGTGGGCAGCGACGTAGCGGACTCCCTCCATCCCTTGCCCTTTGTCGCCGCGGATCCCCGCCAGAAAGCCGACCGCCTTCAGGTACCAGGCCAAGGAACCGACGATATAGTCGTGCGTAGCGGGAATGAGGCGAGCGTCCGTCAGGGCGGGTTCGGAGGCGAGGGCTTGCTGGTGGAGATGGCGGGCAGCGGTGGCACTACGCAGCGCGGCCCGCCAGGACTTGTTGACGAACATCTCAAAGTTGGCCTGATGGATGTGGGCCACGCCCGCCGTATAGAGTGCCTCCGCCCCGCGGCCCTGCGACAGTCGCAGGCTCGCATCGATGGCGGCGCGAAAACGGGCACGGTCGGCGTCGGGGACGTTCGGCTTGGGCGAGTTCAGGAAGCGGGTGGGCGACAACGCGGCGCCGGCGTCGAGCGCATTGGCGCGCAGCAGGGCGCGGTAGAGCAACGCCTGCGCCAGATGGTTGTGCGCTCCGGCGTCCTGCGGGGAGGCGGCCGCCTGCGCTTCCAGCAAAGTGACGGCGCGGTCGTAGTCCAGGTTGTAGAAAGCGCTAAAGGCAGGAGAGGCGTCCCAAGTGGCCGCGAGTAGTGCTCCGGGTAGCGCCAGGCTCAACGTTAAGGATTGCAGTATGGACAATCGCCCTCCTCGGCAAATTGGCGGCCATCGCGACGCGGGTGCCGTTCCGTTCGGTCGCAGCGAACACAGCCGGATACTTCATGCAAACACATTTGCGTCGGCGTACCGCAGTTTCGGCAGAAAGAATCGGCGTCAAAAGAATCGGCGTCAACGCCGCTCCGATACGATTTTATCCGAGCTATAGCCCCGGCCTACTTAAGCACCTGAATCGAAAAGAGATAGCTTCTGCCCCACCAAT
>JBBQQS010000363.1:0-5635 GCA_038215525.1 Bryobacterales bacterium | reverse complement strand
TGAAGGCGGCGGCGGAAGGCGAGATGAAGGGCATTCTGGCTTACACGGAAGACCCTGTGGTGTCGAGCGATATGTTGCAGAATCCGAATAGCTCCATCGTCGATGCGCAGTTGACTAAGGTGATAGGCGGCAATTTAGCTAAGGTAGTTGCCTGGTACGACAACGAGTGGGGTTACTCCAATCGCGTGGTGGACCTGGTGAAGTTTTTGGGCGATAAGGGCCTTTAGTTCAAAGTAGTTTTCAGTTACAAATGTAAATAGCCGCGCTTCCCTTGTGGGGCGCGGCTATTGTTTTTTTGGGCGGCTAGTTTTGGATCTACTTAGGACCCATTTTGTCCGTTTCTCACATCTGTTCTCCGGTAACCCCAGTACCCACCCCCATGCGTTCCCCCTAGCTCACGCATAGTGGGTATAGTACTCTAAGTATTTTTAAAAAGAGTAACTTCTGGGCCTTACACGCCACAGTTTACACCCACCTTATGCGTCTCTCGCGTCGAAGCTAATCGAGGCAACCGCGGACCAGAATCAACGGCTTGGCGTTGATGCGCTTTCTCGGAGCGCCATCGGAGGCCTGCACCATACCTGGGGGAAGTTTGCGCTTCCCCGGTCTTCACTTAAGTACTGCCCGGCGCACAACTGGGCGATTCCCTAATTGAGGATTGTTCTGGGTCCGCGTATGCTGGCTAAACCTGAGAGGGAAAACCATGTCAATAAAACAACAAACAAAAAGATACGGGCTGTTTCTGTTTCTACCCACCGTGCTGCTTGCGCAGACGGGAACCGGGCTCAAGGGCGACTACTTCACTAACACGACTCTGAGTGGGGTAGTCGCGGTTTCTAAGACGGATCCCACAATAAACTTCGAATGGGGTTACAACGTGGTTGCGGCGCCGGGGATTCCTTTGGAAAAATTCTCGATTCGCTGGACCGGACAAGTGGAAGCGCCGGTGGCGGGAGCTTACACCTTCGTTACGCAATCGGATGACGGCGTTCGCTTGTGGGTGGATGGCAAACTGCTGGTCAATCGCTGGAACGATCATGGCAGCACGCGAGACCAAAGCGTGCCGGTTAGCTTGGTGGCAGGACGCAAGTACGATATCCAGCTTGAGTACTACGAGAATACCGGCGCATCCGTGATTAAGTTGCGCTGGGCTTATCCGGGCCAAGTGGAGCAGGCCATTCCGCAGGGCCGTCTATATGTGACACCGATCACCTTGCAGGTGGCGCCGGTGCCGGTGTCGCGGACCTTTGTTTCATCGTTGCCGTTCCTGAGTTCCACCAATGGCTGGGGCCCGGTGGAGCGGGATCGCTCGAATGGCGAAACGGGCGCGACCGATGGCAAGACGTTGAAGCTTGACGGCGTGAGCTATAGCCGCGGCTTGGGCGCGCATGCGAGAAGCGAAATCCGGATTGCGCTCGATGACCGCTATGACGTGTTCAAAGCCATGATCGGCGTGGATGATGAAGTGGGGAACAACGGTTCCGTGGTTTTCGAGGTCTATCTGGATGGCGTGCGGAAGTTCCAAAGCCCTACGATGCGCGGCAATACGCCGGCGATGGCGGTGTCGGTACCGACGGAAAATGCGGTGCAACTGCGGCTGGTGGTGACCGATGCGGGCGACGGCATTGGCCACGACCACGCCGATTGGGCCGACGCGCAATTAGAAGGCGTGGAGCGAATCAATTACCTGAGCGACCTGCGCTGGATGTCGGCTACCAATGGCCGCGGCGAAGTGGTGAAGGACAGCCCGATGGCCGCCACGGCGGGGGGCAAGGTGCCGGAGCGCTTTATGCTCCGCGGCCAAAGCTACGCCAAGGGCCTGGGCGTGATGCCGGCTTCGGAGGTAAAGTACAACCTCGATAAGAAGTTCGAGCGCTTTAGCGCGGTGGTGGGCATCGACGATACGGCGTTGGGCCGCGGCTCGGCGATCTTTGAGGTGTGGAGTGGGACGACGATGCTCTACAAGAGCGACCGGCTCACGGGCACGTCGGCACCGCAGCACGTCTCGCTGATGGTGCTCAACCGCACGGAACTTACCTTGAAGGTGACCGATGCGGGCGACGGCAACGTGTTGGACATCGCGGACTGGGCCAACGCCCGGTTGCTGCCGATCGGCAGCGACGGTCCGATCGCGCCGCCGCCGCCGCCGACGACGGCTCCTGCGATTCCTACCGAACTTAGCGCGGTACCCGGCAACGCGCTGATTAACCTTTCCTGGAAAGCGGCGACCGGGGCCACCAGCTACAACGTCTATCGCGGTTCGGCGACGAATGCGCAGGCGGCGATGCCCATTGCCACCAACGTGACGGGACTTACTTTCTCAAACACTGGGCTGACGAATGGCACGCCGCATTTCTACAAGGTGCGGGCGGTGAATAACATTGGCATGAGCAATCCTTCGAACGAAGCGACGGCGACGCCGACGGTGGTCATCGCCCCGGCGGTGCCCGGCGCCCCCGTTAACCTTACGGCGACGCCGGGCAATGCTTCGGTGAGCTTGGCTTGGCAGGCGGTGACCGGGGCCACCGGCTACAATGTGCTCCGCAGCACGACGGCGAATTCTCCGAACCCCACCACCATCGCCAGCAACCGTGCGGGCACCACCTTCAACGACGCCGAGTTGACCAACGGCACGACTTACTTCTACCGCGTGCGCGCGGTGAACGCAGTCGGCGCGGGCAATGCTTCGAACGAAGTGTCGGCGCGGCCCGTAGCACCCACCCCGCCTCCGCCCACGGCACCCACGGCGGCTCCCACCAACGTGACGGCCACGGCAGGCTTGGCCCGGGTGACGCTTGGGTGGGCCGCCGTCGCTGGCGCCTCAAGCTATAACGTTTTCCGCGGTACGGCGGCCAACGCGCAAGCGACGACTCCGGTGGCCTCGAACGTCACGGCCTTGACGTTCGCCAATACCGGCCTGACCAATGGCACGACTTACTTCTACAAAGTAGTGGGCGTGAACGCGGGTGGCAACGGCCCGGCTTCAGCCGAAGTAAGTGCGACGCCGGTAACTACTCCGGCGGCTCCGGTGCTCGTCTCGGCGGTGGGCGGCGACGGACGAGTGACGTTGCGCTGGAACGCGGTCCCGACGGCGGCCTCTTACTCCGTTTATCGGGCCATCACCACCAACGGCCAAACTACTGCGGTCCTGACGGGCATCACAACGCTCACGGTGGAAAACACGGGCCTCACCAATGGCACCGGGTACTTCTTCCGGGTTTCGGCGGTGAATGGCGCCGGCGAGGGTGGCCGGTCGAATGAAATGGCGGCAACGCCAGGTGGCAACGCGCCGCCGGTGGATCCGGCGACGTTGTCCGCGTTCCGGCTTTTGCGCCAAGCCTCCTGGGGCCCGAAGCCTGGGGAGGTGGATCGCGTGAAGAACATCGGCCGGACGGCTTACCTCGATGAGCAACTGGGCATCGCGCCATCGCAGTATCCTGACACGCTCAACACGATGTCAGTGGAGGATGTGCAGGAGCACTTCTTCCGCGTGGCCCTGACCGGTAACGACCAATTGCGCCAGCGCATGGCGTTTGCCCTCTCCAAAATCTGGGCGGTGAACGCGGACGACGTCAACCGCGCCGATGCGACGGTGGCTCACTATCGCATCTTCATGAACGACGCCTTCGGCAACTACCGCCAGTTGATGACGGATGTGACGCTAAACCCGGCCATGGGCCGCTTCCTGAACAACCTGAACAGCCGCAGCGAGGCCGTCACCAACGCCCCGGCGGTGGAGAACTTCGCCCGCGAACTCCTGCAGTTGTTCACGCTCGGCACGGTGGTAATGGACAACAATGGCAATCCGCAACCCGGTTCGCCTTACACCATCGACGACATCCGAGGGCTGGCCCGCTTGTTCACCGGCTGGACCTTCGGCGATGGCAACCCGGCGACGATCCCCACCAATGCGGCGGGCGATAATTGGCGCGTGCCGATGGAACCCGTGAACCGGTTCCATGACGTGACGGCCAAAAATTTCCTGGGCACGAGCTTCCCGCCGGGACGCACGGCAAGGGAAGACCTGGACGCGGCGCTCGATCTGATCTTTCAGCACCCGAACCTGCCTCCGTACGTCGCCAAAGGGTTGATCCAATCCTTGGTGACGTCGAATCCGAGCCCAGCGTACATTGGGGCCGTGAGCGCCGCCTTTATCAACAATGGCAGCGGCGTGCGCGGCGACCTGCGGGCCGTGTTGCGGGCCATCCTGACTCATCCGGAAGCGAACCTGGGCACGAACTCGGCCGGCAAGCTGATGGAGCCGGTGCTGATGGTGGTTTCACCGTTGCGCACCTTGAATGCCACGGTGTCGGACTTCCCGTTCATGGCCGATCTGTCCGAACAGATGGGCCAGAAGGTCTTCTACCCGCCGACCGTGTTCAGCTACTTCTCGCCATTCTACAAGCTGGCCGGCACGATGACCTTGGCTCCGGAGTTCGAGATCCTGACGTCGGTGACGATCCTCTCGCGGATCAATTATATGGGACGCGTGTTGAACGCGGACTTGAATGGCAGCACGACGATCGACTACGCGGCTTTCACCAGCCAGGCGGCCGATGCTTCGGCGCTGGTGGATTACGTCGCCCTGCAGTTTATGGGCGGCCAGATCTCGACGGAGCATCGCAACGCGGCCATCGCCGCGGTGAACATCACGGCGGCGGCCAACACTACGGAGCGGGTCCGCACCGCGATTTATGTGGTGTTGGGTTCGGCGCAATATCAGGTGGACAGATAAGCGATCCAACCACACCCGGGCCGCCGTCCTGCTGCTTGCGGGGCGGCGGCACTCCAAAAACCAAAGAGATTACTAAGAAAAAGGAAAAGAAAATGAACAGCAAAAATCGTCGTGAATTTCTCAAGAAGATTGCCTGTGTGGGCGCGGCCGGTGTCGGAGCGCACGTCAGCCGTTTGGGCGTGATGGAAGCGCAAGCGCAGTCGACGGCAACTTACCGGGCGCTGGTATGCGTCTTTCTGTTTGGCGGCAACGACTCGAATAACATGATCGTGCCGCTCGATAGCACTCGTTATGGGTTGTACCAAGCCATGCGTACTTCGCTGTCGTTACCGCAAGGCGGATTGTTGCCGGCCGCCAACACCGGCTATGGGCTGCACCCCAGCATGACCAACATCCAGCGCCTGTTTACGCAAAACCAGGCGGCCATGGTGCTGAACGTCGGTACGCTGGTGCGCCCCACCACCAAGGCGGCCCTGCGAACCACACAGTTGCCGCGCAATCTCGGCTCCCATGATGACCAGACTCACCAATGGCAGACCTCCGATCCGATGGGGGGCATCAGCGGCTGGGGCGGGCGCTTGAACGAACGGATCCTGGCCCGCAACGCCGGCACCATTCCGCCCGGCATCTCGCTGCAGGGCGGCAATAATGTCTTCCTGACGGCCCCCGGCACTTCGCCCGTCAACTTCTCCAATTCGAACTCGCTGGGCCTGTACTCCTTTGGCGACGGCAACGCCAGCACGGCCCGCCGCAACACGCTGCAACGCGTGATCACGTTCGATAGCGGCGTGCAAATGGTGGGCGCGGCGAATGGCGTGCTGGTGAATTCCATCCGGACGGCCCAGGAGTTTAACGCCGCTTTGGCGAACACCCCGGCGCCCCGGATCGCCTTCCCAAACA
>JBBQQS010000362.1:0-5661 GCA_038215525.1 Bryobacterales bacterium | reverse complement strand
GCGCCGATGTCCATGTGCATGTCGAGCAGGTCGCGCAGGGTGGCGGTGTATTCGTCGCGGTTGAGGCGGCGGATGGGGGCGCGGCTGGCTTTGACCGGTCCGGTGCCGCAGACTTCCTGGTGGAGGGTCTGGTCAACCCATTTGGTGAATTCTTCGCGGGCGTCGAGCGGCGGGGCGGGCTGGCCTTTGGGAGGCATTTCGCCGTTGCGGACGCGGTTGGCGAGGGCGGTCCACTGGTGGGAGTTGGAGCGGAAGCTGCCGGTCGTGGAGACTTGCTTTAAGGCGAAACCGCCCACGGCGGTTTGGTGGCACTTGGCGCAGTATTGCTGTAGGAAGGCTTGGCTGTTTTCGAAAGGCGCGGCGGCCAGGGCGGATAGTGCGAGCAGAATGAACACTGCCTTTATCAAATCACGAATCGGCTATACTCGCGCAGGAGACATTGTGATGACCCCTTCCCGACGAGACCTGGCGCTGCTAGTGGCGGCGGCGCAGTTGCCAGCCCAAGACAAGGGCCTGCCCTCGAAGTTCTACCGCCAAGAGGACCTGCCGGTGAAGGCGAGTGGCGGCAACAAGTCGCGCGCGGTGCTGGACGGCAAGACCCATACCGGCTTCCGGATCGAGATCCACGAGACGGAACTCGGCGCGGGCTTGGCGCCGCATCCGCCGCATCATCATGTGCACGAGGAACTGATCGTGATGCGGGAGGGCACGATGGAAGTTACCATTTCGAGTAAGACTGAGAAACTCGGGCCGGGCTCGATCGCCTATGTCGCTTCGAACGAAGAGCACGGGTGGCGCAATGTGGGCGACACGCGGGCGGTTTATACGATCATCACTTTGCGAGGCTAAATGCTTACTTCCGCTGGTTGCCATACCCGCCAGGTCCGTTTGCTCGCGACGATGGAACGCGAGCGTTGGGACTTATTCGTGACGACGAACTACCGGACGATTTATTGGCTGACGGGAGTGCTGGGCCCAGCGGAAACGCCCACTTACTTTGCACTGACCCGCGATGGGCTCAGCACGCTGATCTCTTCCGCTAAGCCGATCGAGGGTACGCCGGTGGATGAGTATCTGCCGCTTGAGACTTACTCGATTGAGCGAACGATTTCGGACTTAGCGCGGGATGCAGCGCGATTGGTCCGCTTCCCGCATGTCGATCGATATGGGGTGGAGGGTCCTTACGCGCATGAGCATGGTACGCGGTGCAACGCGGTGGCGGCGGTGCAGAAACTGCGGAAGTGTAAGGACGAGGACGAGCTCGACGAGATCCGCGCTAGCTTACGACTCTGCGCCGTGGCTTACCGGCGGGCGCGGGCGATCCTGACGCCGGGACTTACGGAGCTCGATGTTTATCTGGCCATGCACGAGGCGATGGTGCAGGAGGCGGGCATGCCGGTGGATTTGAAGGGCGACTTTGCGTGCGGCCAGCGGTCGGTTGGTAGCGGCGGCTTACCCACGCGCAGGCGCTTGGAGCCGGGTGACTTATACCCGCTCGATCTCTTTCCGGCGACGGCTCTTTATACCGGCGATACCTGCCGTACTTTTTGTGTCGGCACGCCGACCGATGCGCAGTTGCGGGCCTTTGAGACGGTGCGTTACGCGATTCGTTTGGCGGAGCAGATGATCCGTCCGGGCGTGGCGGCGCGCGAGGTTTATGCGGCGGTGAAGCACTATCTGGACGAGCGCCCCTTTATCGAGAAGAGCTTCTTCCACCACGTGGGCCATGGCATTGGTCACCAGGGGCATGAGGCGCCGCGGATCATCCCTGGTTCGGACGATGTCTTTGCCGTGGGCGACGTATTTACGATCGAGCCCGGTATTTACGTGCCGGCTTTGGGCGGGGGGATTCGGCTGGAGGATAACTATGTGCTGCGGGAAGATCGGCTGGAGAATCTGTTTGATTTTCCGATGGAGCTGTAGTTTTAAGCCCGTAAGTACCAGGCGCGCCGGTGTAGGAAATAGGCGATTGCTAGCATGAGTAGCATGTAAGTTACCGCATAGAGCAGCGAGGCGTTCATTGGGGAAGCTAACGGGGCGAAGAAGGTCTGGTAGAGCCACTCGCGCATGGTGGTGCCGGCCATGGGGATGGATTGTAGAGTAACATCGATCAACTCGGAGGCCATGTAGACGGCGATGGCGTTGCGGCCCAGGATAATGAGCGGAGCTAGGCCGCGCCGATAACCGAGGCCATCGATCAGCCACAGGATACTTCCGAACATCACAAAATCAAGGCCCGCCATCAGCAGGACAAAAGAGCTGGTCCAGAGGCTCTTGTTGATGGGGAGCCAGGGGTCCCAGATGAAGGCCAGGGCGATCAGCACGTTGCCGACGATCAGCATTCCGGTGGTGCGGACGGCTAGGTCGCGTTTGCTGGCGAGTAAGTGGCCGGCCAATAGACCGATGAGGCAACTGCCGATGGCGGGCAGGGTGCTGAGGACTCCTTCCGGATCCCAGGTCTTGGTGTGGGCGTAGTTATGCGCGCCCAGCACGATGCGGTCAATATAATGGGCGAAATTCCGCTCGACATCCAAGTTACCCGCGCCGTAGCCGGGGACCGGGGCGTAGAACATCAGCAGGGCAAAGCCGAGTAGGCAACTTACCGCGGCGATTACCTGGCCGCGAATGCCGGTGGAGAGAAAGATCGCGACGGTGACGAAGTAACAGATCGCGAGGCGCTGCAGGACGCCCAGAATCCGGAAGGTGGCGCCATCGAAGGTGGGGAAGGCGTAGACCAGGAGGCCCAAGGCGAAGAGGATTGCGGTGCGGCGCGCGGCGGTCAGCAAGAGCGGCCCGCGGGCGGCACCGGCTTCGAGTTTGCGGCCGAGGGAGAGCGTGATGGCGACGCCGATGATCCAGACGAACGACGGAAAGACGACGTCAGTGGGCGTCCAGCCGTGCCATTTGGCGTGGCGCAGGGGCGGATAGACCGCGTCGCCGGTGCCGGCGGTGTTGACGATCACCATGAAGGCCATGATGAGCCCGCGGAAGACATCGAGCGAAAGGAGGCGCGGAGGCATTGAGTTATTGTACGGTTAAGCTGATGCGCTTCGTACTGCTGCTTACGCTATTACTCACCGGCTGCACTTCTCTTTATTACAACGCCATGGAGAAGATCGGCAAGGAGAAACGCGACATTCTCGTGCAGAGAGTCCTCGCCGGCAAGAAGGACCAGGAGAAGGCCAAGGAGCAGATCAAGACGACGCTCGAAGCCTTCCAGGACCTGACCGGCTTTGAAGGCGGCGACCTCGAGAAGACTTATAAGAAGCTCAATGGCGAATTCGAAGACGCCGAGAAGCGGGCCAACGATGTCTCCGACCGGATCAAGAGTATCGACCAGGTGGGCAGCGACCTCTTCAAGGAATGGGGCCAGGAACTCGCCACCATCAAGGACAGCGCGCTGCACGCACGCAGCCAGCAGTTACTTCGGGTGACGCGCAACCGGCACCAGCAGTACATCCAGCGCATGAAGCAGACCGAGCGCAAGATGCTACCCATTCTGCAGGGCTTTCGCGACCAGGTGCTGTTTCTGAAGCACAACCTGAACGCCAAGGCAATCGGCTCACTGAAGACGACGGCGGCCAAGATGGATGGCGATGTGACGGCGCTGGTGGCCGATATCGAAGCGTCGAGCAAAGAGGCCGACGCCTTTATTCAGAGCCTGGCCCAGTAGACATGCCGGGTGCTTCGGGCGCCAGCACTTCGCCGTTCACCATGCGCTTCTGGGGACCGCCGGTCTCCATGTAGATGGCGTTCGGGATGGCGCAGAGCATGTTCATATTGGCGGATCCGCCGCCGTGGCTGGCGAGCGAGAGGCCCGCGGCATCGGCAATGGCGGCGATCTCGAGCCATTCGGTGACGCCGCCAGCCCGCCGGTTATCGGGCTGGACGATGTCAGCGCCGCGGCGCTGGATCAGGTCGTTGAACTGGTACTTGGTGTACAAGTTCTCGCCGGTGGCGAGGCGGATATCGAGGGCGGCGGCGAGCTCGGAATAGCCCTGCATGTCGTGCGGCGGCAGGGGCTCCTCGTACCAGAAGATGCCCATTTGCTGGTAGAGGCGGCCGCGGCGCAGGGCTTCGTTGCGGTCGAAGACCTGATTGGCGTCGATCATGATGCGGCGTTTGCCGGCGATGTCCTGGGCGAGGCGAATGCGGCGCTCGTCGTCGGCCAGGGTATAGCGGCCGGTTTTGATCTTGATGGCCTGATAGCCGTGTCCAAGGGCGATCTCCATCTCCTTCTTGTACTGGCTGAGGTCGTCGTCGTTGTCGTAATACCAGCCGCACATCGAATAGACCGGCATGCGGTCCCGCGCGGCGCCAAGCATCCGCCAGACGGGCATTTGGGCGTGTTTGCCGAGGATGTCCCAGACGGCGATGTCGGTGGCGGCGAGGGCGAACTGGCTGAGGCCGGTGAGGCCTTGGTATTGGAGGCTGCGGTGGAGGTGGGCGCGGATGCGCTTGGGGAAGGCGGGGTCCTGCCCGACGATGAGGGGCTTTACTTCTTCTTCGAGAATGGCGCGAAGGGCTTTGGGTCCCCCTTCGATGGCGCCGAAGTTGGAGGTGGCGTAGCCGGTGATGCCGCCGTCGGTTTTGAGGCGCAAGGTGACGGTGCCGGAGTGGACGCCGAGTTGCTGCAGGGCGTCGTAGTTGGGACGGCGGGCCGGGTTGATGACTAAGTCAGTTTCGAGGGCGGTGATCTTGAGGGCTTTGCGCTGCTCGGCGGCAGTCGCGAAGGCGGCAAGGGGGAGCGAGAGCAGTTGGCGGCGGTTCATGGTGTTAGCGGTTATCATATCTCCATGCGATTCCTCCTGATGATGTCGTTGTTGCCAGTCCCTTTGCTCGCGGAGTTGCCGCCGAAGGGGATTACGGTGAGCCAGTGGGTGCGGGAAGACTATTTCGCCGCCTATCTGGGCAAGGACATGGCCAGCTTCGCCAAGGGCGAGGCCAAGGCGATGGAGATCATGCTGGCGACGGACGATGCCGAGGCGCGGGCTTGGGTGGCGAGCGGTAAGTTGTTCCTGGCGGCGCGCGCTTACCAGGCGGGAAACAAGAGCGAGGCCGGTGCGTTGCTCTTCGATGAAGCGATGGAAGGGGCGAATCGTGCACTCTTCCGCAAGAATCCCTCGGCGATGCGAATCTTGGCCGCCTCTTATGTGCTGTTTGCCGATCGTTTCCCTGGTGAGTTGCGGGAGCGGCTGTATCGGGATGGCCGCACGCTCTTCATTCAGATTCGCCAGCAGGAAGGGGCGGGCCTCGATCGGTTGCCATTGCACATGAAGGGCGAAGTGCTGGCGGGGCAGGCGCAAGCGGCGATGAAGCTGGGTTTGCAGGAAGAGGCCACTCGCCACTTACGGGAGATCGTGGAGAAGCTGCCGGACACGCACTATGCGCAGACGGCCGAGAAGTGGCTGGCGGATCCGGCTTCGGCGGTGAAAGGCCAGTTGGTGTGCCAGAGCTGCCACGAGCCGAACCGGCTGGCGAACCGGCTGAAGGCGATCGCCGCAGTCCAGTAGGCGGAGCGAGGCTACATGCTACCGCGGAGGTGGCGGTTGAACCAGTCGACGAAGGCCCACTCGTCGAAGATCATGGAGGGCCAGCCGTGTTGGCCGCCGCTATGAACGACGACGGAGACGTGGAGCCCGGCCTCTTTGGCCCGGGCCT
>JBBQQS010000361.1:0-5672 GCA_038215525.1 Bryobacterales bacterium | reverse complement strand
CAGATTGAGAATGGGAAAAACTCTAGGGTTATTGGCCAGTTACAGGACGGCGATGAACTGAAGGGCTATGTCAAGATCAACGGCTGGAATCAATTCCATGTCATCGCCCGCGGCAACTTACTCGTCCATATTCTAAACGGCCATGTTACCTCGGTGATGATCGACGATGACACCGAGAAGCGCACGATGGAAGGCCTGATTGGCCTGCAAATGCACGTGGGCCCACCGATGAAGGTGGAGTTCAAGAACATCTACCTCAAGAAGTACTAAAGCAACTTCGCAATTGCCGTCGCCACGGCGGCGGCCAACGCATTGGTGCCCGCTTCATTGAAGTGGACTCCGTCTTTAGCGTGAAACTCAGGATGTTCGCTCACGACAGCGAATAAGTCATTCACCGGTAACTTCTCGCGCTTGGCAAAGGCCACTAACAATTCGTTGCGGCGAATCATGCGCTGGGTTTTGGGCAAAACCTTTTCGAGATGATCGCGCTCGCGGACGTCGGTCGTCGTGCAAAGCATCACTTTGGCACGAGGGGCATGCTTACGGAGAGTCGCGAGCAAGGGCGCCAAGGCGGCCGCGTATGCCTCTTCGCTATAGCCATCGCCGTGCATGCCGTTGTTGAAGTGGATGAGGTCGAAAGTATGTTCCCGTAGCACTAACTCGACTTGGTCCAACAATGCCGGATCGCCCAGGCTCTTCGAGGTCGCCAGCCGCGCGACGTAGGCCTTGTCCTTCAAGTGGGCCTCCACCTGCTTGCCGTACCCGCGGGTAATGGAGTCGCCAATGAGTAACACGCGGGGCAGCGCGTGGTCATTGGTATTGGGGATCCACACGTCGAGCCATTCGATGCTTTCGCGGACGATCGGATCGGCAGCGGACACGCTACCAACCACCAAGATAAGAAGAAAACTCAAGCGCTTCATGCCACAATCTCCTTCACGACGCGCCCATGAACATCCGTCAGCCGGAATTGGCGGCCTTGGAAGCGGTAGGTGAGGCGCTGGTGGTCGATGCCGAGTAAGTGCAAGATAGTCGCTTGCAGGTCGTGGACGTGGACGCCGTCTTCGGCGACGTTGAAGCCGTAGTCATCGGAAGCGCCGTGGACGTGGCCGGGTTTGATGCCGCCGCCGGCCATCCAGAGGGAAAAGACGCGGCCATGGTGGTCGCGGCCGTAGCTATTGGGTTTGTGGACGCCTTGTGCATAGGGCGTACGGCCGAATTCCCCGCCCCAGACGACGAGGGTGTCTTTGAGTAAGTCGCGCTGCTTCAGATCCAGAATCAGGGCCGCCGAAGCTTGGTCGACGTCGCGGGCGAGGGCGGGTAACTTCTCGGTAAGTCCGCCGTGATGGTCCCAACCACGGTGATAGAGCTGGATGAAGCGGACATTGCGTTCGGCTAGCCGGCGAGCTAACAGGCAATTCGCGGCGAAGGTGCCAGGTTTGCGGACGTCGTCGCCGTAAAGGGCTAGGACATGCTCCGGTTCTTTCGAGATATCGGCCAGATCCGGGACGCTGGCTTGCATGCGGAAGGCCATCTCGTATTGGGCGATGCGGGTTTCGATCTCCGGGTCGCCGACGCGTTCGTGTAAGTGTTGGTTGATCTCCGCCAAGCCATCCAATTGTGCCCGGCGTAAGTCGCGAGTAATTCCGGGCGGATTGGTGAGATGCAGCACCGGATCGCCGGCGGAACGAAACTGCACGCCCTGGTAACGGCTAGGCAAAAAGCCCGCGCCCCAGAGTCGAGAGAGTAAACCCTGGTCGGCCATGCCATTGCCGGGTAAGGAATTAAGGACGACGAAGGCGGGTAGGTTCTGATTCTCGGCGCCGAGCCCGTAGTCGATCCAGGAGCCCATGCTGGGTCGGCCCGGTAACTGGCTGCCGGTTTGGATAAAGGTAATGGCGGGATCGTGGTTGATCGCCTCGGTGTGGACGGCATTCAGAACACAAATCTCGTCGGCGATCTTCGCGTGAAAGGGGAGTAAGTCGCTTAACCAACGGCCGCTTTTGCCTTGCTGCCGGAAAGCGTACATGGACGGAACCACGGGAAAGCGATCTTGCGCCGCCACCATGCCGGTAATGCGCTGGTTACCGAAGATGGATGGAGGGATATCCTGGTCGTAACGGTCTTTGAGGGTGGGCTTGTGGTCGAGTAAGTCAAGGTGCGACGGTCCGCCGGCCTGGAAGAGAAAGATGACGCGCTTGGCGCGGATAGGCCGGTTGAGAAACGGCTTCGCCTCGTCGGCCATGGCGAGCGATTGGAAGGCCGCCGCGCCCAAGCCGTAGGCGGTGCGCGAGAGTAAGTCGCGGCGGGTAAGTGGTCGCTTGTAATTTCCGCAGTGCATGGCAGTTATCCCTTCGTGATCGCTTCGTCGAGATTGAGAATCATACTGGTGATGGCCGTGTAAGCAGCCAGTTCACTCACCGGAATTGAGGCGTTGCGGGGCGCGGCACCTACCGAGAGTAACTGGATGGCAACCTTCTCATCGGCCTGATAGGTCGAGCGGATTCGTTCGAGAGTCTTCACCAGAACGGCCAGATCGCGAGCCTCCGGTGGATGGCCGATCGCCAGGCGGAACGCGTAACTGAGCCGGGCTTCCGGCGTAGCGCCACCTTCCAGGATGGCCCGTTCGGCCAGCTTCCGTGCCGCCTCTACAAAGATGGGGTCATTCAAAAGCGTAAGTGCCTGCAGCGGAGTATTCGTACTGGAGCGGCGGACGATGCAAAACTCGCGGTCCGGTGCGTCGAATACGGTCATGGTGGGGTGGGGCACGGTGCGCTTCCAAAAGGTATAGAGACTGCGACGATAGAGATTCGCGCCTTGGCTCTCGGTGTAAACGGTACCCGGGTAATCCGCCGCAACGACGATTCCTTTGTAGAGGCCGGCCGGTTGATAGGGATAGACGCTGGGCCCGCCGAGTTGCTCGGTGAGTAGCCCAGAAATCTGCAAGGCCGAATCGCGAATGGCTTCGGCCGGAAGGCGGAAGCGGGGACCGCGGGCGATTAACCGGTTCTCAGGGTCACGAGCGAGTAACTGGGGCGAAGTCGCCGAGTCCTGCCGGTAGACTGAGGAGAGGACAATTCTTTTCCATAGGCCTTTTACGTCCCAACCGGAGTCAATAAATTCGCGTGCTAACCAGTCGAGTAACTCGGGATGCGAGGGAGATTCACCTTGCACCCCGAAATTCTCGCTGGTCTTCACCAAGCCGTGCCCGAAGGCCTGTTGCCAGAAGCGATTGACGACCACGCGCGCAGTAAGTGGGTGATCGGGTTTGGTGAGCCATTGCGCCAAACCAAGGCGGTTCTTGGGCGCGCCGGCGGGCCAAGTGCCAAGTAACTGCTCCGGCACTTCGGGAGTTACTACTTCGCCCGGCAAATCGTAAGCACCGCGATTCAGCACGTGCGTTTCGCGCGGCGCGGGTAGTTCTTCCATCACCATCACGAGGGGCGAAGCTCGCCGGACGGCCAGCAGTTCCGCCTTGGCCCGGGATAATTGGCTCGATAACTCCGCATATTTCTTATCTTGCAATGGGAGTAACGCGTCTCGGAGCCAGTTACTGGGATGAGCTACAGCGTAGGGCCAAGCGCGGCTGGCAAATATTGCTCCGACGCCAGCCTCGTCAAGGGCATTGGTCCAAATGGCAAGATCGTCAAAGCGTCCGCTGTAGCGCTTACCGCTGGTGTCCCAGCCGACACGGAAGCGAGTGGCCGAGGGCTTGTCGCTCTTGGCGTCGGGCAGCGCGCAGCCGTCGTTCAAGATGCGCACCGGTAACTCCCGGCCATCGACAAACATGCGGACCCAGGCGGCTTCGGCGCGCATCGACTGCGGGGTGGCCCCGGCGTAGAGCAGCGCGACGTGACGCCATTGGCCGGCAGTGAGGGCAGCGCCTTCGGAGCGCACGCGGATTGAATAGGCGGGAAAGCGCTGGCCGGAGCGGAACTCGAGTTCACCATCGACGAGGCGAAACTCCATACCGCTGCCGTAGCCGACCGAGGCGGGGTTCTTCGAATAGTCGATGGCGGAGAGCAGCGGGACATCGGAGTCGCCGGCGCCGGGTTCGAGCCACGTGCTGAAAGTCAGCGGCTGACGGCGGGAGATGGGGACGTTCACGAAAGGCTTGGCCTCGGCACCTACCGTACAGGCTTGGCCAGCGATGCCAGCGGTAAGCGCGTAGTCGCCGGGGGATTCACAATTTAACTGCAAGGCCGCGCCGGTAGGCGGGGTGATCGTGGGCAAGGTGAAGGTCTTCGGTGCGTGCCAACGCTGCTGGCGGGCTTCTACCTGGGGCGTCAATTTGGCGATCGTTTCGCCTAACTCTTTCAGGCGGGCCTGCTGCGGGGCGGTGGGCGCGGGCATCAGGGGTACGGCATTGGCGACACGGCCGTCTTCGCCCACTTCGGGGACATTGTTAAAGAAGGCGAAGAAACGATAGTGGTCGCGCTGGGAAATCGGATCGTACTTATGGTCGTGGCAGCGGGCACATTCAAGAGTAATCCCGAGCCAGGCCATGCCGAGGGTACGGACACGGTCAGCGACATATTCGACACGATACTCTTCGTCGATGATGCCGCCTTCGGAGTTAATCACATGGTTGCGGCCGAAGCCGGTGGCGAGGCGTTGGTTGAGGGTCGCGTTGGGGAGTAAGTCGCCGGCTAATTGCTCGGTAATGAACCGGTCGTAACGCAGGTTTTTATTGAAGGCCTCAATCACCCAATCGCGCCAGCGCCACATGGAGCGTTCGGAGTCGTTATTGAAGCCATGGGTGTCGGCATAGCGGGCTACGTCGAGCCAATCCATAGCCATGCGTTCCCCGTAGCGGGGCGAGGCGAGTAAATGGTCTACGGCTTTCGCATAAGCGGTTTCGCTCTTGGCCGCGGCAGCGACGAAGGTTTCGACTTCGGCGGGTGTCGGAGGTAAGCCAGTAAGATCGAAAGCAACTCGGCGCAACCAATGGGCGGGCGCGGCGGGCTTACTCAACTGCAGACCCTCTGCCGCGAGGCGTTGGCGGACGAAGTAGTCGATTGGCTCGCGACCGTCAGGCACTTCGGGTCGCCCGGGAGGCACGAAAGCCCAGTGTTGCGAGTACTGCCCGCCTTCGTCGATCCAGCGTTTGAGTAACTCGATCTGCTGAGGCGTCAGGCGGCGATTCGAAGAGACGGGAGGCATGCGTCGAGCGTTCTGCTCGCTGGTGATGCGCTGGTAGAGGCCGCTTTCTGTGGCTTTACCTGGCACCAGGGCGTGCTTCGCCGTGGCGCCATCGAAGGTGTCGAGGCGCAGGTTGGCCATGCGCTTCTGGCTATCCTGCCCGTGGCAGTGGAAGCAGTTCTCCGAGAGAATCGGTCGAATGTCACGGCCATAGTCAAGGCGGGGAGCGCCTAGCCCCGCAGCGGGGGTGAGCAGCGCGAGATAAAGAAGATAACGCATCGGGATATCCTCCCATTGTGTCGCAGAGTAGACTGGCAAAGTGAACGCTGATCTTGTGTTGGCCGATGACGCCACCGGAGCCCTGGAGTGTGCGTCGCTCCTGGCCGGTCTGGGGCTCGCGGTGGTGATTGCCTTTGGAGGGCCGAGAGAGGCTCCGGGAGTGCTGGTGGTCGATACCGAAACACGGCATCTCTCCGCAGAGGCCGCCGGCGCAGTGGTGCGGCGTTGGGCCGTGGCGGGCCTATTCAAGA
>JBBQQS010000360.1:0-5673 GCA_038215525.1 Bryobacterales bacterium | reverse complement strand
CGGGCCGGGACGCGGTTCTGGGCGCCGCAAGCGTGACATACGTTCAGATAGGCCATGGCTAGTTACTCCTTACCGGCGTCGTTCATCATTTCCACGATAACGGTTTCCACTTCTTGCGCCACCGCGGCAATCTCGGGTTGGTCAAAAGCCTTCATCATCTCGGTGGGTCGCAGAGTGGCCAAGGTATATTCCCCAGGCGACCCATAAACCGAGATACGGCAGGGCAGGGCCGTCGAGATGGCGCCCTCCGCGTCCAGAACTTTCTTGGCTTGCCCTGGATTGCAGACTTCGTAGATCCGGCACTCCATGGCCAGGCTGACGCCCTTATTACGCAGGGTTTCCTGTAAGTCATGAACGGTGATAACGCCGAACTGATGACGCGTGGCTGAGGCGCGAAGGTCGCGGTCTATCCCATCCATCGATTTACCGGTAGTTACTTTATAAAGCATAAGTCATGATTCCTTACTAACAGGTTCTTTGGCGCGTCGAGACTCGACAGCGCAGGAATTAGCCATTCAAGTGGGCACTCCAAAGCGTGGCAGGATCCAGCGCATCAGTGCGAAGTATCCACCGGCAAAGAGCAAAAACTGTAACCATTCGGGCATACTTTCTCCTTTTGTTACTGGGGCATAATCGGCGGCTTGATGTAAGTTTGGGGAATTTCGCCCGTCAGCGTATTAAGCCAAGCGACGATACTCGTAATCTGGCTGTCCTCCAGGTTGACCCCCAATTGATGTTGGCCCATGAAGCGTATTGCCTCTTCTAAAGTACCGACCCTTCCGTCATGAAAGTAAGGCGCGGTTTTAGCGACGTTGCGCAGCGTAGGTACTTTAAACACCATTCGATCGGTGGGGCTCTTGGTGACGGCCATCCGGCCGATGTCGGTGGTGACCGGCCAAGGCTTTTCGCGGCCCAGTTTCTGAAACATACCCCCGCCGACAAACGGCCCATTGTGGCAACTGACGCAGCCATTGTGCATGAACTCATGATGACCACCCATCTCCTGGCCGGTGATCGCGGACCGGTCTCCGGCCAGAAAGCGATCCCAGCGCGAAGGCGTTACCAGCTGTCGCTCAAACGCGCCGATGGCCTTGGCCATGTTATCGAACGTCAGCGGATGCGCTTCGGCAGGAAAGGCCAGCCGGAACAGCGCGTCGTAGCCTTTGATCGCTTGCAATGTGTCGATCACTTGCTGGCCGGAGGCCATGCCCATCTCGCCCGGGTTGAGCATCGGGCCCTTGGCCTGCTCCTCGACGTCAGCCGCCCTTCCGTCCCAGAACTGGGCAATCTGCCCGGCGGCGTGGTAAACCGTGGGCGAGTTGCGGTCGCCCTGCTGCCCGGCGTGGCCGGTGGAGACTCGTTTCCCGTCGACTCCGTACTTGGCTAAGTCATGACAGGAGTTGCAGGAGATGGTACCGCTCTTCGAAAACCGGGGGTCATAGAAGAGAATGCGTCCCAAATCCACTTTGGCTTTGGTGATGGGGTTGGCGTCCGAGGGCATCGCCGTGGGTAATTTGCCGCCCATCATGCCGCCGCCCATTCCCCTGTGCATGCCGGGCTGTCCGGGCAATCCGGTTCCGCCCAGTATGATTAGCGCGCCCAGGGTCAGGCAAAGTTTGCTTCCGTTCATTGTTCCGAATCCTCCTACTGAGCTAGATGCATTGCCTCGGGAAAGGTGACAGGCGGCGCTCGAAAGCCAGCTTTCCCCTGAGGTTTGAAAGATCGAAGGGCCAAGTCTGTGGCGGAGTGCCGGACACGGTCTGGGTTACTTGGGCGGCGTGGGCGGTGAGGTTCTCCAGGATGAGGAGGCCGAAGGTACGCGCCGCTTGGCTCATTGGCCGAGCCATACTGCAAACCAGGGCATGAGGGCGGCCTGACAGTGCAGCCTGAAGTTCTTGTGGTAGCTTAGCGGAGGAACCATTGTCCCAGCTACTGCCACTGCTTTTGTCCTGCTTCGCTGCCGCGGCGGCGGACGATGCCTTTGTGTCTCTCATGCCTCGGCACGACTTGGCCGAGCATTGGACCATCGACGGAGAGGCCCCGCCCGAAGCCTGGATGCTGCGCGACGGAAGTATCGCTACCACCGGCCAACCGAACGGCTTCCTGCGCAGCAAGAAGAAGTACCGCAACTTTGTTCTGCGCGCCGATTGGCGATTTCAGCTCGGTTGGAAGGCGCCCAAAACCGGTAACGAATGGCCGAATGCCGGCTTCTTCATTCACGCAGGAGCCACCCAGGATGGCTGGCCCACGTCGCTCGAAGTGCAGGGCTACTTTGGCGAAGCCGGCAGCCTATTTGGCGTGCGCGGAGGCAAGATCACGGGCGCAAAGCGCGGCCCCTTCGTCTCGGATCGCCCTCCCTTCGGTGCGTGGGATCACTACGTGATCACCTCTGTCAACGGCAAGGTAACCGTGGAGCTCAACGGAGTGGTGGTGAACGAAGGCACCAGCGCCTTCCCCGAAGCAGGTAACGTGTGCCTTCAATCGGAAGGCTGGCCGGTGTATTATCGCCAGGTGGAGATCAAGGAGTTACCATGATTTCGCGCCGCAGCCTGCTCGCCTCACCGCTGCTGGCTGGCGCGCAGGCGCAAACGGCCGCCACGCAGTTCCAGCTGGCATGCATGACGCTGCCTTACTCGGCCTTCCCGCTTCAACGGGCGCTGACCGGCATCAAAGCCAGCGGCTACGACTTTGTGGCGTGGGGCACCACCCACACCGAGCCGGGCGGCGCCAAGCGGCCGGTGCTGGCCGTCGACGCCGCGCCGGCGGAAGCGGCTAAGCTCGGCGCGCGTTGCCGCGCTATGGGCCTGGAGCCGGTGATGATGTTTTCCACAGTGAACCTCGAAGCACCCACGGCGCTCGAGGCGCACCGCCGGCGGCTCGATCAGGCGGCGGCCGCGAAGATTCCTTTCCTCCTCACCTTTGGTAAGACCGCGGCCGGCGAGTACGACACGTTCGTCGACAATCTAAAGCGCCTCGCGCCGCGTGCCCGCGAAGTAGGCGTGATGATCGTAATCAAGCAACACGGCGGCAACACGGCCACGGGTCGGCAATGCGCCCGCATCGTGGAGGCCGTGGGGCACGAGTCGGTAAAGATCTGCTATGACGCCGGCAATGTCCTCGACTACGAGAACCAGGATCCTCTGCAGGATATCCAAACCTGCTGGCGCGAGATTCGTGCGTTCAACATCAAAGATCACCGCAACACGCCGAAGGATGAGGATTGCGGCCCCGGCTTCGGCGAGATCGATCATTACCAGCTCTTCGCCCCCGTCGTGCGTACCGGACTGACCATCCCGCTAACTTTCGAAAATATCTTTGAGCCGCTGGTGCCTCGACCCGGCCAGCCGCGGCAAGTGGACGCCTTAGCCCGCCGGGCACGCGAGTATGTCCAGACCGTGCTGCGCGGCCTACAGACTTTAGGAGACTGACCCATGGATAGAAGAAATTTCCTCGGCGGTGCCGCTTTCGCCCCCAGCCTGCTCGCTCAGGCCAACGATCAGGTGGCCACCGCCGTCATCGGCGTCGGCAGCCGAGGCAGCTCTCTGCTCGCCAGCATCCTCAACCAGCCCGATGCTCGCGTAGCGGCGCTCTGCGACAACAAACCGGACCGGCTGGATAAGGCCGCCACCGCCGCCGTGAAGTTCAACCCGGCCACCACCACCAATTGGCTCCAGATCATCGACCGCAACGATGTCGACGCCGTCTATATCGCCACGCCGCCGTTTCTCCACGCCGAAATGGCTATCGCCGCGTTGCGCGCCGGTAAGCACGTCTATTGCGAGAAACCCATTGGCACCACGCCGGCGCAGATCCGCGAGTTACTCAAGACGGCCAAGCAAAGCCGGCGGGTGTTTATGGCGGGCCAGCAAATGCGCTCCATGGTGCAGCTGAGCGAGGCGGTCCGCAAGATTCAGGACGGCGCCATCGGTGACATTCTGTTCGTCAAGGCGCAGCGGCACGCCTCCGCCGACCTCAGTTCCACCGGCTCCTCGGCGGATTGGTACTTCGATTTCAAGAAGTCCGGCGGCTACCTGGTGGAGCAATCGGTCCACAATCTGGACGCCTGCAACTGGGTGATCGGCCAACATCCCACGCGGGCGGCGGGGTTTGGCGGGATCAATCTGTATAAAGACGAGCCCCAGGGCCGCGACATCATGGATCACCAGAGCCTCACCTACGACTATGCCAATGGCGTGAAGCTCTCGTTCACGCAGATGGTCTTTCACCCGCGCAAGATGCCGGTGGGGAATCAGACCATCAATGTCTATGGCAGCAAGGGCGCCGTAGAGTTGCTGTACTCAACGAACCTGTACTCGCTAGACGGAACCACGCAATCGGTGTTGGCGGAGAAGGTGGAAGAAAAGAACGACGCGCACACGCGGGCTTTTTACGACTGTATCCGGCATGGCGCGAAGTCCCCGGCCGATATCACCGTGGGCGCCACGGCGGCCCTCACCGCGATTCTGGGCAATGAAGTCTGCCGGCAGGGCCGGGTGATGGATTGGACGGAACTGGGCGTCGAGGTGTGAGCGGGCGAGCGAATGCTGGATGACCGTCACGGCGGAAGCGCAAAGCGTGCAGAACGCGGCCACCTTCAGGACGAGATCGGGGACATCGCGTAAATGTCCCCGATTTCGAGATTCGACGGAAGTACGGAATGAGGGCCGGCGTTAGCTGCCGACGACGGGATTCCCGCTGACCTTACGGATCGCAACCACCGCCGGCTTATTGGGTGCGGCTCCGTCGGGGAACAGCGAAGTGAGGTCGGCGGGGTTATCGGTCCAGCGGCCGCCTTCACCGGGATGTTGAATGGTGATGAAGAGGGCGCTGTCGTCGGGATTGAAGACCAGGCTGGCGGCTTCGGCGCCCACGACGCCGCTAAAGAGCTGCTTCACGTTGCCCCGCTCGGTGCCGTCGGTGGCGACGGCATAAATTCCGTCATTAATCCCGAGCGTGTTGGGCTGGCCGTCGGTGGCGATCCAGAGGTTGCCTTTGGAATCGAAAGCGATGTTGTCCGGATTGGCGAGGGCACTCACCTTGGACGGATCGTAGCCGGCAAAGAAGGTGCCGTGCGCGCGGTTTTTGCCGTCACCGCACAGGATGAAGATCTCCCAAAAGAAGCGCAGCGCCGAGTGGTCGCCATTGTCTTCGGTGAGCTCGATAATGTGGCCGAAGCGGTTGTTGCTACGCGGATTGGCCTTATCGATGTCCCGGTCGGTACGGGAGGTGTTGTTGGTGAGGGCTAGATAGACCTTGCCGTTCACCGGATTCACTTCCATGTCCTCGGGACGATCCATCGGCGTGGCGCCGAGGCGGGCGGCGGCGCCGCGGGAGTTAATGAGCACGGTCGCCTGATCCGGGAAGCCATTGGCCGCCGTCAGCGGTCCACGGCCCTGAATCATGGGCATCCATTCCCCGCTGCCGTCCGCATTGAACTTGGCAACATACAAGGTGCCGTCGTCGAGTAGGTCAAAGTTCGCCGCGCGGTCAAAAGGATTGTAGCGTCCATTCGAAATGAACTTATAAGCAAACTGGAAGCGCTCATCGTCACCGGAATAGGCCACGATGCGGCCGTCCGGCGCGATCTGGATGGTGCAGGCTTCGTGACGGAAACGTCCGAGGGCCGTGCGCTTCTTGGGCACCGAGTTTACGTCGTAGGGGTCGAACTCCACC
>JBBQQS010000359.1:0-5695 GCA_038215525.1 Bryobacterales bacterium | reverse complement strand
GTCTTTTGGGTTCAACCGCGGGCCCGTGGGCAATGGCGGCGTAATCACCGTCTCCCCAAGCACGTACTCCCGATATGGCCCCGGAGGCAGCGCCATATCCGCCCGCTCCACCTTCCCCCCCGTCACTCGGATCACTCGCGCCTGCCCCTTACTGGTGCTTTCGATAAAGCCATCCGCAAATGATACTCCGGGCGCCGCCACTGCCGTCTCCCGCGCCACCAACTCCCGGCCCTCCAGCCGCCCGGCCATGTCTACCAGGTCCGGCACAAACGCCGTACGCCAAACCCGCTCCCCGCCGCTGCCTTTTACTTGGCTCTCGGCCACCTGGCTCTCCGCCAAAGCCACCAGCATTCGCGCCACCGGCTCCTGCGGCAGCACGCGCTTAGCCGGCTTGGCGGGAGCCACCGCCGGCAGCTTCCACTCGCTCAACACCACGCGCTGGCCCATCGCCCCGATCGCCGCCCCCGCCGCATACCAGCCCGCGCACGCCAGCACCAACGCGACCAGTGCGTGGGCCTGTACCCGCGATCCCAGTAGAAAATGGCCCCCGCGGAAAAGCATCCGCTTCCACCAGGCGCCCGGCTTCACCATCAATTGCTCATCCACCTTGCGGCCCGAGAGAAACGCCAGCATCACCACGTCGCGCAACGGCTTGCCCTCATCGGCCACCAACCCTTCACGACGCCCAAAGCGCAGCCCCTCCTCGCCACCATCGCTCGGCCCCGGCTTCGACTGCAGGAACTCCTCAATCGGCGCGCGGACCTCGGCATCCATCGCCGCCGTCATCCGGTTCACCAGCTTCGCCCGCAGCCAATCCGGCATCCACCCATAGCGGAACCAAGGCAACGAAGTCACGCGCGCCAACACGCTCTCGCGCCGCGCCGCATCGCACAGCTTCACTGCCAGCCACCGCGTCAGTGGCCAAGTCAACTCTGGATAGATAGCGCAGGCGCTCACCAGCCGCATCCCCTCCGGACCCACGTAGCGCCGCAAGTCGCTCAACATCACGGCAGTTTCCGCCTCTTCGGGAGAACGCCGCTCCAGCCACCGCAAAGGCAAATGGCGCAGCTCTTCCGGATACCGCGAGGCATTCTGCGACGCCGCCGGCCCCCGCTCGCGATCCAGCGTCTCCACCAGCGCCGCCATCCCCTCCGGCGTCGCGTCCGTCACCCGGAAGCCGTCGCGTTCCAGCATCATTCGCAGAGAGCTCGCTACTTCCACCGGCGACAGGATGGCTCGGTCTGCCCAGCGCGCAAGGTTCACCAGCCAGGGCGCCAGGTCCAGCGTAAACGGATCCTGAAAATGCGCCGGGTCGGCCAGCATCCATAGGTCGTGGTGCGGGTGCAGCGCGGCCAGTTCCTCCAGCGGAATCGCCTTGCCGCTCCTGCCGAACACGCCTCCCGCTGCGCTATGAAAGGTGTAGAGTTCCAGCAGCGCCCCGTCGGCTTCAAGCGCCTCCACCAGGTCCAGGTAAAGCCGCGCGTTCTGGTCCGCCGCGCTTACCTTATGCAACAGCACCACATACTCGCGCTGCTGCGTGCGTACCGCATAGACGGGGGTAAGAAAGCCGCCCCGTTGCAAGCTGGCGTGGATTGTCGGGTCCACGGCGAGGGCGCTACTCTCCATGGGCTTCCTTCGCCGCAGTTCCATCGCCAGCTTGCGGACGAAGGCGTTGCGGTACGCCGCTGTCGCCTTGGGGGCCCTCAGCGCGCGCGTGTCCAGTTCCAGCGGCAGCGAGAATCGCCTCACGCGAGCGCGTTTCCAGTAGAGCCAGAGCCACCAGGCCCCCAGCGCCGCCAGCGGAATCACCGCCCCCAGCAATGTCCAGCCCGCCAGGTCATCTTTGCGGCTGGGGTCCGCGCCGGCAATCAGCAGGTTGCCGTTCGGCGCGATCCCGATCGCGCCCCCCCTATTCACCCGGGTAAGTTCGCGCTTGTTTTCGGCGTCGTAGACTCCGGTGGTTTGGTTGTCGAGCGAGCGGATCAACAGCCGCTTGTCCCGGGAGAGCAGGTCCGCGGGTTTCTGAAACGGACCTGCCTCGAGACCGATCTTTACCTCGGCCCCAGTGTCGGCGCTCCACACGACACTGCCTGTCCTCACGCTGCGGCCGTTAGCGCTAAAGGAACTGGCACCCTTGGCACGCGGACCCACCACCTCCCGCACTTGCTGCAGCGTCTCTAACTCAATCGGCGGCGCGGCGTCGAACCGCCGCAACCGAACCTCAGCCGTAATCGCCTCCGCCTTCGCCGGCAGCAGGGTCACCGACGTCCGATAGCGTTCGTCCGCCACCAGCACCGGCACAGTCGCAACGGCAGTCGCATCCGTACCACCGCGTACCAAGCCCGCGAAAGCCCCGCGAGCATCCGTCCGCAGCCGCTGCCCCGGCAGCAGAACCTCGGCATTCACCACCGGCTCGCCGGATTCGGCCAGAACCCGCCCTTGCACTCGTACGTCTTTGCGCGTCCACCACGGAGGCGGCACCGGTGGCTTCGGCACCGCAACCGCCAACATCAAGAGCGGTTGCTGCACCTTCCACCCATACCAAGCCCCGGCCATGGCGAGAAGCACGAACGCCCCGGTCGCCATCATCCCCCATGGGAACGGTCGGGGCTCCTTAGAAACGGCAGTCACCGACACCGTTAGGAACGCCGCCTCAAAGCGCGCCCGGAACTCCTCCTGCTGCGCCCGTGTCCCGCAGACAATCGGCGCCAGCAGAGTCGGAAAAGCCTTCGGATGCTCCGGCATCTCCCCGCGCTCATACAGCGCCAGCAGCAACTCATTCACCAGCGCCCGCTCCCGCACTCCGAACACAAAGCCGCTACTGGAAGGCAATGCCTCCAGAAACTGCTCGAGTCTGGTGCCGAAGTCCATCACGGTCTTCCGGGGTTAGCCCAGTTGCTTTTGCGCCAATTCCCGCGCCGCCGCGCGGTCCGCCTCATGCTTCACCAGGGCGGGCAAGGTGGCCAGCACTTGCTGCCGCTGCGCAGACAGCTTTTGCAGCGGATCCACGCCGCCCGCACTCATCGCCAGCAGCCAATCCAGCAGTTCCGCGGTCGCGGGACGCTTCTGCAGCAGATTCTCCGCCCGCAGCTTCAAGAAGAGCCCCAAGGCGTCATCGAGGGCCGGGCTGCCTTCGAACTCCGCCACCCGGTCACCGGCAATCACCTGCAACTCCGCCAATTTAGGAAAGTCGATGTGGAAGTAAACGCACCGCCGCAAAAACGCGGGTGGCAGGTTCTTCTCCGAGTTACTGGTAATCACCAGAATCGGTTCGTAACCCTTCTCCGCCGTGATCTTCAGATTCGACAACGGCGGCACATGGAAAAACATGGCGTCCAACTCATTCAGCAGGTCATTCGGAAAGTCGCGCGGTGCTTTGTCGATTTCGTCAATCACCACCACCGACTGCCGCTTCACTTCCGTCACCTGATCGGGCAACACCCGGCGCAATTCCTCCGTCGTCTGCGCCACCTGCAGAATCGCGCCGCCCAGCGCGTTGAACCGCAGATAGCTGCGCGCCTCCGCCACGTCGCCACTCTGCCGCGCCTGATAGCGGCCCAGCGCATCGTAAGTGTAATAGAGATCCTGCGCCTGCGAGTTCGACTTGGCATCGAACTGGTGGCACTCGAGGCCCATCTTCCACGCCAGATACCGGCCCAGTTCCGTCTTACCCGTCCCCGGCTCGCCCGTCACCAGCAATGGCTTCCGCAACAACAGTGCCACTTTCACGGCGTCCACCAGTTCATCGCTCGGCCGGTAATGCTTCTCTAGCCGCATCGACGCGCGCCTCCCGGCGGACAATTGGAACGGCGGGGAAGGCTCGCGTGTTTCGTTCTTCAAGTCGAGGGGTAAAGTCTGCTTCATGCGCAACGCTCCAATGCTTCCCGCAACCGGCGTGCCAAATCCTGCATGGCCACCGATCGTTGTTTTGCGAATATCAGGTCGATCTCTTCGCGCGCCCGGTCCGCGTGACGCTCGTGGTCGTAATGCCGCTTCACCTTGGGATGCTGCAGCCAGGCGAGCGCATTCTGCCGCACCGGCGGCATCAGTTCGGCGAGCACGCCCAATCTCAGCTTGCCGAAGTCGCTGGCCGGGTACTGCTGGCGTAACTCCTCGGTCGTCGGCCCGTTCGAGTCCCAGGCCAGCGAGATCCCCACGCATAGCGCACGCCCGGCGGGCAGATCCGGCCAACGGTTCCAATAGGCCAGAAACTCCCCCAGCCACTTCTGATGGCCGGAACGGGGGTCATCGACGTCAAGGGTAATCGTGAGAAAGGTGAGCCCGTCCGGCAAGGCCTCCACCAGCGCATCGCGGTCCAAGGCATCCAACGTCCGCGCCACGCGCATCGCAAACATCCGGTCCCCCGGCGCACTCTGCCAGCCGGACGTATCGAGCGGGCGGCCCTCCACCGGCGCCGGGTTCCCGGCCAGCAAGCGCGGCAAAAAGTCACGTCCCAAACGGTCTTGAAACGCGTGGTGCGATTCCTGCCTGGGTCCGCCGACCAGGAAGACTAACGGCCGGTTCTGGCGGTCCGGCTGTTCTTCCGCCAGCAGTTGTAACTCATCTTCTTGCTCCATCCGGTCGCATAGATAGGGCAGATACGAGGGTAGCGCCGACGGCGCAGACGGTGTCGCTGTCGTCTGCGCCGCGCGCAGTTAATCCATGATAGCCATCGCCACAAACCGCAAGGCCGCGTCGACGTTCGGGTATTCCGAAATCGCCTTGGATGGCGAGGGCAGAATCTGGAACTCCTGCAGCGCTTGCTCCACCGCGTAGGACACCAGGTGCACCAGGAAGACTAGCGCGCGTCCACTCCGCTTGCGCTCGATGGCCAGCGGCAACTCTGTCTTTTGGCAATAATTTGATGCGGCGAAATTCGGGCTCAACAAGATCACCAGGATCTGGGCCTGTTGTAGCTTCGGCAACAACTGCGCTTCCCATCCGCGCGGATCGCCCGCCCTGATCTCCCGGTCGTCCCAAACTTCAATCAACTGGTCGTTCTCCAGCGATGCCAAGTGGTTGGTCAATCGATCGAGCCACGTCTGGTCCTTGTGGGAGTAGGAGATAAAGAGCGAGGCTTTCAATGTACGGGTATTGTACTTGAGGTTCTCACCCTTATACCATTGCGTCGCAATAATTCCGCGGAAAAGTGCCGGTTATCTCTCAATAATGCGCTCGGACTCCCCTCACATAGGGGGACTGTAACTCCTACCTCTCCTGTGGGACGAGAAAACCCGCGCTACTGCGGGGGAGAGAGGGCCGATGGGAGTGTCGAAAAATGCAATACCCGGCGCCAACCCCAACCTCGACCCAACCCCAAACGCTAACCTCACTCTAGCCCGCCGCGTAAGCGGTGGGTCACCCAGGACAAAGTCGATCCCACCCCCCGGCCCCTAATCCGTTCACAACAAAAGCGAAACTCAATCTCGCCTCTCCTCAACCACTTAACCTAAAAAACCGGCCACCCACTCGTATCCATAGGCTAAATTCAAATCGGAGAAACAGCCATGACCTATCAATCCCGCTTCCGCAACCAGCTCATCCTCGACCAGACGGCGTCCGCCTTCTCTCGCCGCCCCCGGACGGCCGACGAAACTTACTCCATCCACTTAGTCAAAGCCGACGACCCCGCTTACATCCCCAACGACGTCGAATTCTGGCCCATCTACACCCAAGCCGTCATCGGCGTCCTCCA
>JBBQQS010000358.1:0-5712 GCA_038215525.1 Bryobacterales bacterium | reverse complement strand
CCGTAATGATTTGTTGAAGCTGAGAGGGATGTTGGCGGCGGCCGGGATGGCTTGAGAAGAGGGGGGAGCGGGCGTGACGTTGGGTTAAGGGGTGAACGTCGCGCCCGCCTACGTAACGGGGATTGAAGAGGTAGGCGCGCTGAATTGCAGGTTGGTTACGGGGTGCAAAATAATTTTTGCCGCGTCCGGAGTTGCGCCGGAGCCACGATCATGGCTATGATCGCGATTACGGACCAAAGGGAGGTTCTATATTCGTGGCTGTTGAACAGAAGGTAAAGGAAATCATCGTCGAGCAATTAGGCGTCGATGAGGGTCAGGTTGACCCCAACGCGTCGTTCGTCGATGACCTTGGAGCGGACTCGTTAGATATCGTGGAGCTAGTGATGGCCTTTGAAGAGGCCTTCGATCTCGACGTGCCGGACGAAGAAGCCGAGAAGCTGAAGACCGTGAAGGATGCGGTGGATTATATCAAGGCCAAAACCGGTAAGGAATAGCACCATTTTTTCTTCCACGCTTGGGGCGGGCTGCTAGGCAGTCCGCCTTACGCTTTTTCGCGTGTCGTTGGGGGCTCGCCTAAGCGGCGTTATACGATAGAACCAGGAGCGACCTTTGCCTCGTAGAGTTGTGGTTACCGGTGTCGGCCTTGTTAGCAGTCTCGGTGTCGGCACAGAAAAGACTTGGGCCGGCATCAAAGCCGGACAGAACGGCATCAGCCGGATTGAACTTTTCGATCCCGCGCGGCACGATTGCCGGATCGCCGGCGAAATCAAAGGCTTTGAGCCGGGCGATTACGTCGAGAAAAAAGACATCAAGAAGATGGCCCGGTTTATGCACTTTGCCGTCGCCGCCAGTGACTTTGCGCTCGACATGGCGAAGTTCAAGGTGGATCCGGACCACGGCGAAGATGTAGGCGTCTACATCGGCAGCGGCATCGGCGGCTTCGAAGTGATTGAGCGTGAGCATAAGAGCTTGCTTGAGAAGGGGCCGGACCGCGTTTCGCCCTTCTTCATTCCGGCGACAATTGTGAACCTGGGCTCGGGCTACGTGTCGATCCGGACGGGGGCCAAGGGGCCGAATTCGGCAACGGCGACGGCTTGCACCACGGGCGCGCACGCGGTCGGCGACAGCTTCCGCCTGATTCAGCATGGCTATGCCGAAGCGATGATCTGTGGCGGCGCCGAGGCTGCTATAACGCCTTTGAGCGTGGCGGGTTTCGCCGCTATGCGGGCACTTTCGACGCGCAACGACGATCCGGCGCACGCTTGCCGCCCTTGGGACGCGGGCCGGGACGGCTTCGTGATGGGCGAAGGCGCCGGGGTGCTCTTCCTCGAATCTTTGGACCATGCCTTGGCCCGCGGCGCCAACATTGTCGCGGAGATCATCGGCTACGGCATGTCCGGCGACGCTTATCACATCACCTCGCCTTCCACCGATGGCGATGGCCCTTATCGGGTGATGCGCAATGCGCTGAAGGACGCCAAGCTAGCGCCTGAGCAGATCGACTATTTGAACGCGCACGGCACCTCAACGCCGATTGGCGACCGAATCGAAACCACGGCCATCAAGCGGGCCTTTGGCGAGCACGCCATGAAGGTGGCGGTGAGCAGCACCAAGAGCATGACCGGACATCTGCTGGGCGGTGCCGGCGGCCTCGAAGCCGGCATCTGCGCGATGGCGATCCGCGACCAGATCGCGCCGCCAACCATCAACCATGAGCAGCCGGGCGAAGGTTGCGACCTCGACTACGTGCCCAACGTCGCGCGGCCGATGCGCATCGACTATGCCCTGTCGAACTCCTTCGGCTTCGGCGGCACCAATGGCAGCCTGATCTTTAAACGCTACGAGCCGTAGAGAGACCCCAATATGAAAATCATCGTCGCGATCAAACAAGTGCCCGCGCGCGATTCGCAGCTTCGCTTGAACAGCGCCGCCAAGTGGATCGACGAAGAGGACCTGACGTTCGAAATCAATGAGCCGGACGCTTATGCGCTCGAAGAGGCTTTGCAACTGAAAGAGAAGCAGGGCGCGGGCGAGGTGATCGCTTTGTGCCTGGGTCCGGAGCGCGCGGGATCGACGTTGCGCGAAGCTTTGGCCAAAGGCGCCGATCGGGCGATCCACATTGTCTGTGCGCATCCTGAGACGTTGGATCCTTTGGCGATCGCCAACCTGCTGGCGGGGGCGATCCGGACGGAGTCGCCGGATCTCGTGCTGACGGGGTTGCAGTCGGACGACCTGGGGTCGGGCCAGACCGGCGTGATTGTGGCCGAATTGCTGGGTAGCTCGCACGCCACCAACATCATGGAAGTACTGCTCCAGGCGGATGCGATCCGGGTGAAGCGCGAGCTCGAAGACGGGTGGTTCCAATACATCCAGATGCCTTTGCCGGCGGTGCTGACCATCCAAAGCGGCTTGAATCGGTTGCGCTACGCGACCTTGATGGGAATCAAGAAGGCGAAGACCAAAGAGATGCGCATCATTGAGGCCGAAACGCTGGGCGGCCAGGCAGCCTCGCTCGACCGCATCTATCCGCCGGACCGGCAGAAGCAAACGCAAATGCTCACGGGCACCGCCAAGGAACAGGCCGTGCAATTGGTGGAGAAGCTAAGATTCGAAATGAGGGTGCTCTAGATGATTCTCGTCGTGATGGAACAGCATGCCGGCGCCTGGCACAAGATGTCCTGGGAGACGCTGGCCGGCGGTCAGCAACTGGGGAAGGCGATGGGCGAGCCGGTGGCGGCGGCGGTGCTGGGCGAAGGCATCGGCGCTTTGGCCGCGGAACTCGCTAGGAAGGCCCTGGACAAGGTCTACGCGATCGAGCACGCGCAACTCGCGCTTTACAACGCTGATGGCTACACGGCGGCGCTAGCGGCCTTAATCGGCCAATTGCAGCCGACTCTGGTGTTGTTCCCACATACCTATCAGGTACGCGACTTCGGGCCGAAGCTGGCGACGCGGCTGGACCGGCTGTTGCTCAGTGACGTGGTGCGCGTAATGCCGGGTCCGGTCTTTGTGCGGCAGTTGTTTCAGGGGAAGCTAAACGCCGATGTACGCCCCACGACGGCGGCGCCGCATTTGGTGAGCTTGCAGGCGGGCGCCTACCGGGCGGACACTCTGGTGGCGGGCACCGCGCCGATAGAGACCATCACGCCGGCACTGGAGGCGAGCCGGCAGCAGCCGGAAGCGCCGTTCCGCGAGTCCTCGCGCGCCGTCGACCTTACCGCCGCCGATCTGATTGTCTCCGTGGGCCGCGGGATCAAGGAAGCCGACAACCTGCCCTTGGTGGAGGAACTCGCCAAGGCTCTGGGCGCCGAACTCGCCGCCTCGCGGCCGATCTGCGACAACGGCTGGCTGCCAATGGAGCGGCAGGTGGGTAGTTCGGGCCAGACGGTAGCTCCGAAGGTCTACCTGGCGGTGGGCATCTCAGGCGCGATCCAGCATTTGGTGGGGATGAAGGGGGCCAAGGCGATTGTGGCGATCAACAAGGATCCGCACGCGCCCATCTTCGAGGTGGCCGACTATGGGCTGGTGGGGGATCTGTTCGAGATCGTGCCCGCGTTGACCGAAGAGATCCGGAAGGCCAAAGCTTAGCCGTCCCTTACGTCAGTCGGTAAAGAGGGCCGCCAGGGACACAGCAAGATCGCCAGCCACGTTACGTAAGGTCCCGTCCTTCACTTCCCGGGTGCCGTGAATGCTATGGATCCAGGCCCGGCGTGTATCGGGGTCGATCACCCAAACGCAGGGAATGCCAAAGGCGAGGTAGTCGTCGATCTTGGGTCTCCGGAACGCGATCATCCGGCGACAGCACTTCCACGGCGGCCTCGGGCGGGCTGATAAAGATTCGGCTCGCGGGTTTCCCGCCGCGGACAATCGAGACATCGGGAATGCGAAACCTCTCGGGCTTCACCTGCACTTCGACTACCGCCCAAAAGCTTCCGCCCGCAGCCGAACTTCGAGCGCGATGGACGTTTGGACATCGCCATGGCTCATCTCGCCCAGATTCCGTTCCAGGAGAACACCTTCGAGGTATTCGCAGTCCGGGTGGTAGGTGTGCCCGAGGTATTCAGCCAAGGGAAGCAGAACTCCGATAGTCACGTTTTCCATCTGACACAGAAACGAAAAAAGGGGCGAAGGTCTTGTGACCTCACCCCTTTTTTACGGTTAGTCGATTACTTCTTCTTGGGGGCCGGCATGCGCTTCACCGGGGCGACCGGCCTGGCGGCGGGGACCGCTACGGGCCAACCAGTGACAGAACCAGCCTCGACGGCGACGGTGAGGTTGAAGGGGTCCTTGGTGAAGGCCTTCGGGACGCCACCTTCGAACTCGATCTCGGTGCCGGGGTCAGCCTTGCCGGGCAAGCCGGGGGCGAAGACCAGGGTCATCTCGCCGTCTTTGTCATTCTCGAGGCCGATGACGACCTTCGTGGGACGGAGGGCAGGAGTATGGCTGATCACCTTACCCTTCAACTTAGGCAAGCCGGTGCCGAGGACGCTTTCCTTGAAATAGGCGTCGCCGTTGGGGCCCACCAGCTCCTTCTTCACCTGGATCCAGAGGGCTAACTGCGGGTTAGTTTCCTTCAGTTTCTCAAGGTCCCTGGCCATATCCTCGCTGACGGAGTCGATCTTGATATCGGCGGCGGGAATCGCCGAGGCCTTGGTGAGGGCGATGAACTCGTCCACTTTGCTATCGTTCTCGCGGAGGATGTTGTAGTTCTTCTTGAAGAAGCTAAGGGCCTGCGCCTTCGAGGCATCGGGCAAGGCACCGGGGCCAGTGACGGTAGCGGCACGGGCGTAATGGAAGAGAGCGATCGCTTGGCGCTCCGGCTTCTTCTGGCGGAGGACCGCCGTGGCCGCGTTCAGGGACACATCGGCGAGATTCGGGGCGATCTTGAGAATATTGAGGTAGCCTTCCTCAGCCCCCACATAGTCGTTACGGCTCATTTTGACGAACGCGATGCTCTTGAGCGCGTTCAACTGGAGGTCCTTCTTGTAAGCTTCCCACTGGGCGTCGTTGACGCCGGCGGGCTTCGTAAAGGTGGACAGATTCTCGAGCGAGGCTTGCGCGGACTTCTCGCTATTGGCCAAGGCCGAATCGCTCTTGTCGCCCATGCTGAGGGTGAGCGCATTAACCGAGGCATAGCCTGCCACGTTCTTCGGATCTTCCTTAATCAGCTCCATGGCGGCGTCACGCATGCCGGCAGCGTTGCCGGCGGCCTGCTGGGTGGCAATCAGCGCTTGCAGCCGTTCACTCTTGTAGTCCGACGTAGGGTACTTGTCCTTCCACTGCTGGATCAAGTCCACGCGCTTCTTGGCGTCCGGTTCCTTCTGGACCGCCTGGATCAAGTCGAATTCGGCTTGGTCCTTTACCTTCTTCTCTTGCCCATAACTGACGGGGAGCATAAGCACGCCCGCGACCATGATGGCCTGAATCCAACGCTTGAACACTTCTTCTGCCTCCTACGGACACTAAAAAGGGATTAATTTCATGCAGCCCAAGACGACGCGATCGAGGCCCACAAGGGAACCCTCAGCATATCCGAAACTTGGAACCACTCGCAACCTCATCTGGTTACCGATTTCGCGGTTTGGCCCGCGCCAAGCATTTTCAACTCGATAGATGCCGCCCAACGTCAAGATGTTCCCGTTTTCTTTGGGCGCCGCGTGTTAGACTGCGGGGAATCCAATGCGCTGGTTCGATCTGACGGTGATCGTGATA
>JBBQQS010000357.1:0-5741 GCA_038215525.1 Bryobacterales bacterium | reverse complement strand
CGTAGTGCTCGCCGGTTTTGAGGATGGCCAGCACTTGGTCTGGCAAGTGGCGGCCGGCAAAAATCGACTCGCTGACGGGCAGCGGCCAACGGGCGACGGTCTCTCGAGCGGAAGACCAGCGGCCGGTGCGCCATTGACATTCGGCGAGCCAGACCCGGATCTCGCTATCGGCATCGGGGCTGGTCTCCTGCGCGAGGGTTTCGATGAGGGGGAACGCGTCCGCGTCATGGCCATCGAAGAAGAGCGCGTAGGCGAGCGCCTGCCGGCCGAAGGCTTGGCTGGTAGGCGCGGCAAACGAGCGCGCCGCGCGGGCAGACCATTCAGCGGGGGACGCCGAAGGCTGACTCACGAAGAGACAGAGGACAGCGGGACCGGTAGGCCCAGCGGCCATAGCCAAGCGGGCCGCAGCTTGGGCTTCGGCCCGATCACGGCGCAGCAACAGGCCACAACGATGGCTCTGATAGACGGCGGCGAGGGGGCCAGTGGCCTTGGCCGCGGCCTCAGCTAAATACGTGGCGGCTTCCTTGGGTTTGCTGAGCGTGGAGAGCCAGTGGGCATGCGCCACGGTGGCGGCCGGCGAGCCACCCGCCGATTTCAGATACTGGGCCTCGGCTTGCTGGGCGAGGTCAAGTTGGTTGTCCAGTAAGCGCGCGTAGGCGGCTTTCAGCAAGGCCTGTCCGTCTTTGAATTTCGCCGACTTCGCGAAGCAGGCTTGGAAATAGTCCGCGGCAGCCTTAAACTGGCCGTTGAGATAGTGCACTTCGCCCAGAGAGTCGAGCGCGTTGGCGTCGTCGGGCTCGAGGTTCCGATAGGTTTCGAGGGCCTGGGTGGCGGCTGGAAGCTCGCCTAGATATGCCCGAGCGTAGGCCAAAAGATTCCAAACCTCTGGGTTGTCCGGGTCAACCCGGGTGGCCCGCTCATAGGCGGCGGCGGCAGGGCCAACCTGTCCCAGGGACTGAAGCCTGGCGCCGGCGAAGAGTTGCAAATTACCTTGTGCGGGAGCCGCCAAAGCCAGTTTCTGGAGGGCGGCGGATTGCTGGAGACGGTCCTGCGTGAGGTTGGCTTTGAGTAGCGCCACTTGTTCCCGTTCGACAACGTCGAGTTGGCGGCCGCCGACGGCGGTGAGCGCGGCCAGGGCGGGGTCGCGCTGGCCAGCGGCGAGATAGAGTTCGGCGAGATTGATCAGCGGGAGGGCGAACTGAGGGTCAAGCCCGGCGGCCTGGGTGAGCGCCGCGGCCCGGGCTTCGGGCTGACTGGCGGCTTGGGCGATGGCGTAGGCCGCGAGGGCCGCGGGCTTCGACGTGGGCGGCGGAGCCGCGTCCTTGGCCAGGCCCTGCGCCAACTGATTCAGGCCAGCGAGGATCTGCTCGGGCGGCTGCTGAAGGATAATCCGCTCGCCCACTTGCCGATAGGTGAAAGAGTCTTCGAGGACGGCTTCGATCCGCAGTTGGCCGCCACGCTTCTCGAGCGTCGTGTGCAAAAGCCGGGTGGCGCGGCCCAGAGTAGCGTCAGCGGCGCCGGCATAGGAAGAAACGGCGACCGTCCGGGACGGAGTGAGTTGGCGCTTCAGAGCCACTTGGGCGCCCGTGCTGAGCCAATCGAAGGCGCGGTCGCCGGTGAGGTTTTCCAGCGGCAGGACGGCGAGCCGCTCGATCGCGCGCGGAGGAGCCTGGGACTTGCATCCGGCCAACAGAAGAAGAAAGACAAGCGGGACGAGGCGCAAGCTACAGAACACGCGGCTCCAGCTTGATCAACTCGTCAAAGGCCGGCAACTTACGGAGTTCAGTGAACTCAGGCTCTTCGAGCAACTTATTCTTTTCCGTGAAGCCTTCTTCGAGCGCTTTGCGAATGTAGAGCAAAGCGCGGTCGAACTGGCCATTCTTGGCGTAGGTCTTGGCGAGGTAGTAGTGGAACTTGGCGCGTTCAGTGACGCTGCGCTCCTGCAACAGGACGCCCGCGCTCGAGCGGTGCTCGAAGACCTCGGGATCGAGTTCGAGCGCCGTCTGATAGCTGGTCATCGCGAGGTCATATTTCTTACGGGCGAAGTAGGCGGTACCGAGATTGCTGTGGATGGAAGCCGACTTGGGCGTCAGCGCCAGGGCGCGCTTGTAGAAGGTAATCGCGCGGCGCAAGTTTTTGCGCGCGTACCAGAAGGTGCCCAGGTTGTTGATCGCCTCCGAGTACTTCGGATTCAGCTTATAGGCCTTCTCGTAATTCTTGCGCGCGCTATCGAGGTTCATCATCTGGTGATAGGCGATGCCCACTTTGTTCCAGGTGATGGCGGAATCTTGCGGGCCTTGCAGATACATGTCGACCGCTTCGCGGTACATCTTGCGGGCCATGAAGATGTCGCCGCGCATCTCGGTGGAGATGGAGGGCGCGGGACTTTCGAGCCCCGATTGCGGGCGGGCCGGGGTAGGGCCGGTGAAACCACGGGTGAGATCGCTCTGGCCGCACAGCAGGTTGGCGGCAGCCAGGGACATAAGAATGAGTCGCATTCCTAACGCCTCCTTTGCGCCTTATTTAAATATAGAACGAACGCGGCCCCAGAATCCGCGCTTACCGGGGGCGTCGCCCTCCGCGGGCGGCTTGGTTCCATTGTCGGCTTTTTCGTTCGGCCGCTGTACCGTCACCACGCGCGACGCGACGTGGCGAGAACGCTCCGGCGTGGCGGCGATGGCCTCTTTTTCGGGCGCGGGCGCGGCGTCCCAGGCGGCGGCTTGCGTTCCGCCACTGCTCTGCTCGATGGGTTCGGTACCGGCGATGAAAACCTCGCTTCGTACACCGCTGGTGCCGGCGAGGCCGAGCTTACCGTTCGCCGTATCGATGTCGGCGCCGACGATTCCTTCGGGTGCGGCAAAGCCATGCAGCGAGCGATAGGCACGCCGGCTGTGGGCACGCTTCATAAACTCGGTCCACACCGGCAAGGCCGTACGCGCGCCGTCGAGCTTGATGTCGGTGTTGTCGTCGAAGCCAACCCATACTACGCAGATGAGCTTGGAGGTAAAGCCCGCGAACCAGCCGTCGCGCGAACTGCCCGTCTTGCCGCCGGCGGTCTGCCAGAATCCCCGGCCACGCACTCCGGCGCCCGTGCCACTGCGCATCACTTCTTCAAGCAGGTTCACCATCAGGTAGTTCACCCGCGGGTCAAGCACTTGGCGCTTTTCCGGTTTGGCCGTATAGATAGTGTGGCTTTCGGCATCCCGGATGGTGCGGATCCAACTGGGTTTGGTGTAGGCGCCGTGATTCGGAAAAATGGTGTAGGCGCCGGCCATGTCGATCGGCGTCGCTTCGTAGGAGCCCAGCGCGACCGACGGCGTGGCGCGTTGGTCAATAAGGCCGGCGCGTTTTGCAATATCGACGACGCGCCAATAGCCGACCGCTTGGGC
The DNA here is from genome assembly GCA_038215525.1 of Bryobacterales bacterium. Taxonomy (GTDB): domain Bacteria; phylum Acidobacteriota; class Terriglobia; order Bryobacterales; family Bryobacteraceae; genus JALHNI01. Next base: position 2,352 of record JBBQQS010000357.1, on the reverse strand, counting down.
CAGCTTGATGGTGGGGATGTTGAGGCTACGGGCCAGGGCCTGGCGCATCGTGACTTGGCCGTAGTAGTGGTCCTTGTAGTTGCCGGGCTCATAAGAGTTGCCGTTGAAGGCGAACGAGGTGGGCTCGTCGTCGAGGACGCTGGTGGTGGTGAAGACCTCCGGTGCGTCGTAGAGGCCCGTATTGAGCGCCGCGGCATAGACAAAGGGCTTAAAGACGGAGCCGGGCTGACGCTTGGCGAGCGAGCGGTTCAACTGGCTTAAGCCGTAGTTGCGTCCGCCGATGAGGGCGCGGACTTCGGCCGTCTGGGCATCGAGCACCACCATGGCCACTTGCACTTCGGGCTTGCCCTTGTGCAGGCGCTCGATGGCCTTGTCCACTTCGACCATGCCGGCGCGGACGGCTTCGGCGGCGTCGCGTTGGAGGTCGAGGTCCAGCGTCGTGTAGAGCCGATAGGCGCCGTCCTGGAAGTCACGGTCCTGGAATTTGTCCTGCAGGGTGTCGTTGACAAGGTCGACGAAGTAGGGCGCGTCGTTGGTTTCGGTGGAGCCGCGCGAGACCACCATCGCCGTCGTCTTGGCCGCGTTGAGTTCGGCGTCGGTGATCTTGTGGTTGTCGCGCATCAGGCTCAGCACCAGATTTCGGCGGGCTTGCGCACGCTCCGGCCAGCGGATGGGGTTGCGATAGCTGGGCAGTTGGATGACGCCGGCCAGGGTGGCACTTTCTTCGAGCGTCAGGTGTTGGACGTCTTTCCCAAAAAAGGCCTGGGCCGCTTCGCCGAAGCCGTGGATGTCGAAACTGCCGCGACGGCCCAGCGGCACGTAGTTGGCGTAATACTCGAAGATCTGTTCCTTGGTGAGCTTCTGTTCGAGGTGTATCGTGATCAGCGTCTCGGCGGCCTTGCGGGTGTAGCTTTTCTCGAGCGTGAGCCACAAACCGCGAGCCAATTGCATCGTCAGGGTGGAGGCGCCGTAGGCTTTGCGACCGGTGGAGATGTCCATGTAGGCGGACTTCAGAATGCGCAAAGGGTCGAAGCCGGAGTGCTCGAAGAAACGCTTGTCTTCCACCGAGGTCACTGCGTCCACCAGATGCTTGGGCAGGTCCTCAAACTTCACCAGCCGGCGCTTTTGGCGGTTCTTGTCGAAGAGGTTGGTGATCAGTTCGGGCTCGAGTGAGTAGCGAGTGCGTTCGGTGTTATCGAGGAGGGAAATAATCTGGATGACCTTGCCGTCGCGGACCTTGATGACGCCGGGCTCATCCTTGTCGAAATAGGACTCGGAGCCGGGAAAGATCTCAATGGCGTCTTCGCGCAAGTTATACCAGCCAACGGTGTTCGTGCGGGAGGTGCTGTAGCCACAGCGGACAAGGTAATCAGCGAGGTCTTGCAAAGTAGCCGTCTCGCCGACGCTCACGACGGAGGGCGCCGCGTAGATGCGGGAGGTTTTGGCGAAAGGGCCCACGGCCAGCTTCTCGTCAATCAGCTTGGCGTAGTAGACATAGAAATAGGTAAAGAAACCCAGTCCGACAATGAACAGGGCAACCGCGGTGCCGAGAATGGCTTTGCCGACCGGGTGCAGCAGAAAGCGCACTAGCAGCGCGCCTTTGGGAACTTGGAGCCGTATGGCCACTCGAAAACGCCTCTCTCTCGCCCTGAGTATCGCATAGATGGCACAGTAGTAAGGTGGTCTTGGTTCTATTGCTGGCGATGGTTTTACAGGCGCCGCCGCGGGCGGCGATGGAATATGGGCGTGACGTGGCGCCGATTCTGGCGCGGCATTGTGTGGCCTGCCACCGGGCCGGGCAAGTGGGGCCTTTCGCGCTCGACAGCTATCCGGCAGCCAAACAAAGGGCGAAGACGATTGCCGCGGTCACCTTGCGGCGCTATATGCCGCCTTGGAAAGCGTCGCATTTAGCGGGCGCGGAACTGCTGGGAGAGCGCCGCTTGACCCCTGCGCAGATCGCCGTGTTGCAGGCTTGGGCGGCTACCGGTGCTCGCGAGGGCGCGCCAGTCGCGCCTCCGATGGTGCCAGAGAATTCGGGTTGGGCCCTGGGCTCGCCAGACTTGGTGCTCGAGATGAAGGAGCCCTTCGCTGTCGCGGCCGAAGGCACCGATGTCTACCAATGCTTCGTGATTCCTTTGGCGTTGAAAGCCAGCCAGTGGGTGCGCGCCTTTGAGTTTGCGCCGGGTAGCCGCCGGGCGGTGCACCACGCGCTCTTCTTTGTCGACAGTTCGGGGACGGCGCGGGAGCGCGACGCGGCGGAGCCAGGCCCGGGTTATCGCTGCTTTGGGCTACCGGGTTTTCTGCCGACGGCCAGCCTGGGCGGATGGTCGCCGGGCAATGGTGCCTATGAGA
>JBBQQS010000356.1:0-5741 GCA_038215525.1 Bryobacterales bacterium | reverse complement strand
CTGGGCGGCACATTGGGATTGGGCATGCTGTAGTGAAAGCTGACAATACAATTCTGACTCGTATCTGTACACGCATTGTTGCCTGGCTTCTGGGCAGGCTCGCCGGTGCCACCATCTTCGGAGGACTCACCACCGCCACCTTCGCCGAAACCCAGCGCATCCGCTACACCAGCACCAATGTCCAGGTGAATTCCAACGGCCTGCCCGCCCTCTTCGGACCCTGGTTCCAAGCCGACCAGCCCGGCGGCGTCTTCACCAATTTCCCCAGCGCCAGCAACATTCTCTTCACCATTCCGCGCGCCCCGGCCGCAGGCACCACGCGCACCGTCACCGGCATGGGCCCGCAAGGCATGTTCGTCAACGGTGTCACCCTCTATAACTTCCTCGATGGCAACTCCTATTCGAACTCCGGCGGCGACGACGCCATCCTAGCCACGGCCGGTGGACCCATCACCGTCACCACCCTCGCCACCATCTCCTCGGCTGCTTCATTTGAGCAAGGCCCGCAAGCGCCCCGCAGCTTGGTTACCGCCCTGCCCCTCTTCCATTCCGTGCTCGCCACCGCCACCGAATCCGTATCCTCAGCCACCTGGCCCACCACCCTCGGCGGCGCCACCATTTCGATCACCGATTCGGCCGGAGCTACCTTGGCCGCGCCCATCTCCTACGCCTCGCCCACCCAGCTCAATTTCCTCCTGCCCGCCGGCCTCGCCACCGGTGCCGCCAAGGTTACCATCACCTCGGGCGGCGTGGCGACCGCCTCCAACATCAACGTTCAGCCCGTCTACCCCCACCTCTTCATGCTGAATCGCCGCGGACTCGCCGCCGCCACGCTCACCCGCGCTCGCTTTGGCTCCATCTCCACGGAGCAGGTCTACACCACGTCGAACGGCGCTTTGGTCGCGAGCCCCATCGCCTTGAACGGCGACCAGGTCTACCTCACCCTCTACGGCAGCGGACTGGGCACGGCAACCACGGCCACCGCCACCATTGGCGGCGTCGCTGCGACTGTGACTTATGCGGGTCCGCAAGGCACTTACCAGGGTCTTGACCAATTCAATATCCTCATCCCGGCCGCGCTCGCCGGCAAGGGTCAGGTAGAGATCGTGGTCACCGCCGGCGGCAAGCCTTCGAATCCGGTGAACATTACCGTGCAGTAGACCAAGTACCAGTGCTTTGACCGCGACTGGGAAGAATGCGCCTGACATCCCCTCCCTTAACAGACAGGGTTCTTTTTCAAGCACTTACGAACCCCCACCGCAAGGGAGGGGACCGTCAAGGGCAGCCCCTCACGCGAGGCCTCACGCGAGGGGCTGGATGGATGTCGGCGTCAGACCTCGCCCATCCCCCCAGCGCCTAACTGGCCGGTGACTTCGTATGCGCCGATCCTGGTGCCGCTGGCGAGGGGCATGCTGTATAGGCTCGAGATTAACGTATCGGGTTATCGGGGCGGTAAGGAATTACGGCAAGCGCCGCTTTAGTTCGTCGAAGAAATTTAGCAAGAACGTGACGTGGACGTTGACCGGGTTGGCGCCGGACTCGGCGGGATTCACTGAAGTGAGCAGGCGGCCGTCGGGGGCGACTTCGAAGCTGTGGGCCCCTACGGTGTCGATAATCCGCGTCTCGGTCCATTGGCGGACCTTGCCCGGGATAAAAGTATCGCCCTTGGTTTCGTAGTCGCAGACCATTACGCGGCCATCGGGCGTGGCGATGAAAAGCTGCTTGCCCGCGCGGGACCAGCGGGGTCCATTGAGGTCACTAGCGCCAAGCTGCCAGCGCCCACCCGGGCCCGGAAAGGGACGTACCCAGACCGCAAATTCGCCGGACTCCTGGGAGAGATAGGCGATCCAACGGCCATCGGGCGAAAATTGGGGCCTGATGTCATTCGTGGCCCCCTGGAAGAATGGCTCGGGATTACCCACTTTGGGGTTCTCAGGATCGGAGAGATCGAGCGGGAGAGTCCACAGGTCAGCCTGGCCGTTGACTAGGGTTTGGTAGACCAAGTGCCGTCCGTCTGGTGAAATGGATCCGGCAATCGCAAAGCCCTGGGTCTCCAGCAGCTTCCGAGGTTCTGCCCCGCCGTCAGCCCGAGCCCACCAGAGGGTTGCCTGATCGTTCACTAGGGTTCGGTAGATCAGATGGCGTCCGTCTGGCGCCCACACCGGATTTTGGCTGTCTGCCGAGTTGGAAGTGATCGACGTGACGAGGTCGCGAACCCGGTCCCAGATCTTGATCTCGCCGTTTAAGAAAGTGCCTGCCTGGACGGCGATCAGGTGGCCATCCGGGGATGGTAGGCCTTTGTGAAGCGCCGGTTCCATTTTGCCCGAGGAATCGAGCCAGACCGGGCGCGGGTCCGCCGAAGCCGACTTGCCACCGACATAGGCAAAAGTGCCATTCTCCGGGCTGAAATGAAAGCGACCGGCCGCCGCCGTCAGGTTGGTGGAGACATCGTCGAGCAGCGGTACGGCGAGGCCCGTCGTCTCCAACCTACCAGGATCGAAGCGGATCCCAAACAAGGCGCCCAGCCGCACAGAAACCAAGTGGCCGGAAGGAAGATAGCGGCCGAAGTAGCCGCCTTTCAGCACGGTCTTCCACCGGCCGGACTTGAGGTCCAGGGCGGCGATCTCCGCTTCGTCGAATTGCGTGCTTCTAACGTGGGCGGTGAACAGGATCGCGCCGCCATCGGGCGTGGTTTGCGGCCAACGATGGGTGGCTTGGCCCTTGGTTTTCGGCACCGTCAAGGTCTGGATGGTGCCTCCCCCGGCGGGGACCCGGGAGAGTCCGGTAATCGGGCTGGCGGCGAAGACAATGGAGCCGTCGGGCAACCAAGTGCCTCCGCGCGGCGTGGAGGAAGTAGCGGCAATCAACGAGGGCGCGCCGCCGGTGACGGGAATCTTCTTCAACTGCCCGTCGGCGAAGAACGCGATCCACTGGCCGTCCGGGGCGAAGAAAGGATCGACGGCGTTGTCGGTGCCGGCCAGGAAGTCGACCTTGGCCTGGTCCAGCAGGCGGGTGGCCAGCAGCCGTTTTCCTTCCGGGGTGCGCGCTGTATAGACGATGCGGCGCCCGTCGGGCGAGAGCGCAAAGAGGTTGCGGGGGTCAGCCAAGGCTTCAAGGCCCAGGTCGACGTTGAGGCGCATAAGCGGCTTTTCGGCCGGCCGGGCGCCACGCCAGGCAATCAATGTCGCCATCGCGGCCACGGCTAGGCCCGCGGCGGCTAGCACCCAGGGCAGCTTGCTGCTTGGTCTGGCCGCCGGCTCTTCGTCCAGCAGCAATAACCGGGCGTCGCCGATGTCACGCAGCCGGGTACGCGGTTCGCGGTCGAGGCAGCGCTTCAGCAGCTTTTGCGCCGCCGGCGGCACCTTGCCGAAGTCGATCTCCTTGGTGAGCGTCTGCGCCAGGAGGTCGCTCACCGTCTCGCCTTCGAAGAGCCGTTGGCCGGTGAGCAGTTCATACATGACGACGCCAAAGGCCCAGATATCGGCCCGCTTGTCCACCGCTTTGCCGCGCGCCTGCTCCGGCGCCATGTAAGCAGCGGTGCCCATGATCACCCCGACCTCCGTACCCGGCGCGCGCATTGTCAAAGTCGGCGAGTCCGCCGTATTAGCGCTGACGATGGGCTCAGTCGACATCGCCTTGGCCAAGCCAAAGTCGAGGATCTTCACCCGGCCTTCCGGAGTCAGCTTGATGTTCGGCGGCTTCAGGTCCCGGTGAATGATGCCTTTCTCATGCGCATACTCGATGCCGTCGATCAGTTGATGAATCAGCGGCAGCGCTTCACGGAAGGCGAGGGGACCGGCCATGGTCGTGCCCTCCACCAGTTCCATCACAATCGCGTTCTGCTCCAGGCCATAAATCGCCGCGATGTTCGGATGGTTCAGCGACGCCAGCACCTGCGCCTCACGCTCAAAACGCGCCATTACATCGCCGTTGCCCAGCATCTGCTCCGGCAACACCTTCAACGCGACATCGCGCCCCAGTTTCGCATCGCGCCCGCGATACACCTCGCCCATCCCACCGGCGCCGAGGGGGCCGAGGATTTCGTAGGGTCCGAATTTGGTGCCAGTGGCGAGAGGCATAAGTCTCTCAGTCTAACGCGGGAGTAGAATCAAGACATGGCTGCGCGCCACATTCCATGGGTAACTCCCGATGAGTTTCTCGACCTCGAAGAGGCCGCCGAGAACAAGCACCTGTATTACGCAGGCGTCGTCACGGCGATGGCAGGTGGGTCACCCTCCCATGCCTTCCTTGCCGCGAACTTGATCGTCGAGTTGGCACTGGCCTTACGTGGCCGCCCTGGCCGTGTGGCCGGCAGCGACCTGCTCTTCCAAACCGGATCGAAAGAAATGTACACCTATCCGGACGTCATCGTCGTCTGTGGACCGCTCGCCAGAATGGACGGCCGGCCCAACGTGATCACCAACCCGGTCTTCGTCGCCGAGATCCTCTCACCCAGCACCGAAGGCCTCAACCGTGGAGCGAAGTCGCGAGAATACCGCGCCAGCCCCACGCTCAAACAGTACGCCTTATTCTCACAGGACCAGCCACTGATCGAACTACACACCCGCCATGAAGACGGCAGTTGGCGCATCAGCGAAGTGAGCGGCCTTGAGGGTGACTGCGCCTTTTCGAGCCTCGATTGCCAAGTCCCCATGGCCGCCCTCTACGCGGGTGTGCTCGACGCCTGACCTCAGGTTGCCTGACCTCCAGATTGAATCGCCGTGCCCGGGAGTATAATCCACGTAGGGCTGCGCGCCACATCCCTTGGGTAGCTCCCGATGAGTTTCTCGATCTCGAAGAGGCCGCCGAGAACAAACACTTGTATTCTTCTGGCGTCGTCACGGCGATGGCGGGTGGGTCGCCGTCGCATGCCTTCCTGGCTATCAACCTAGCCGCCGAGTTGCGCGCGGCGCTCCGTGGCCGCCCTTGCCGTGTGGCCGGCAGCGACCTGCTCTTCCAAACCGGATCGAAAGAAATGTATACCTACCCGGACGTCATCGTCGTCTGCGGACCGCTCGCCAGAATGGACGGCCGGCCCAACGTGATCACCAACCCGGTCTTCGTCGCCGAGATCCTCTCCCCCAGCACCGAAGCCCTTGACCGTGGTATCAAGTCGCGTGAATACCGCGCCAGCCCCACGCTCAAGCAGTACGCCCTGCTCTCGCAGGACCAGCCGCTGGTTGAACTCCACACCCGCCACGAAGACGGCAGTTGGCGCATCAGCGAAGTCAGTGGACTCGATCTCGACTGCGCCTTTTCGAGCCTCGATTGCCAAGTCCCCATGGCCGCCCTCTACGAAGGTGTGCTCGACGCCTGACCTCACCAAAGCGGTGCGGCCATTTGCTGATTCAGCTGATTGAGCTTCGCCTCCAGCCGCTGCGCCGTCTCGGGTTCCGCTGCGGCCAGGTCCTTGGTTTCGTTCCCGTCGCGCTCCAGGTCGAATAGCTGGAACGCCCCCGCGCCCTGCTTCACCAACTTCCAGCGCCCTTCGCGCAACGCCACATTGCGGCCGTAACGCCAGAAGAAGGTCCGGTCTGCCTGGCTCTGGGTCAACAGATCGACCCCGTCAAAGGTAGCTCCGGCCGCCGAAATACCGGCCGCGGCCAGCATCGTTGGCGCCAAGTCCGTCGAGATCACCGGATGCCGATTCACTTGGCCGGGTTTTACCTTCCGCGGCCACTGCAACAGATACGGAATTCGAATGCCGCCCTCGTAAAGCTGACCCTTGCCGCCTCGCAACG
>JBBQQS010000355.1:0-5756 GCA_038215525.1 Bryobacterales bacterium | reverse complement strand
AGGAGCAGGATTGGCCGATCCCGGGGACGAACTATACGCCCTGGTACTTGGCGCCCAACGGTAAGTTGACCGCCGCCAAGCCCGAAGCCGGCAGCACCACTTACACTTACGACCCCGCTAACCCCGTGCCGACTACGGGCGGCAATAACTGCTGCGGGACGCCTACCGTGGCCGGACCCGTAAACCAGCGGGCGATCGAAGCGCGGCCCGATGTCGTTGGGTTTACGAGCGAACCGTTAACCGTGCCGCTCGCCATCGCTGGCCCCGTGAAGATGGTCCTGCACGCGGCCACCGACGGCCCGGATACGGACTGGATGGTGAAGCTAATCGACGTCTACCCCAACGGCGACACTTACCCGATGGCCGAAGGCATGTTACGCGCCCGCTTTCGCCGCGGCCTCGATAAGCCTGAGTTACTCAAGCCCAACGAGACTTACGAATTCACGGTGGATATGATCGGCACGGCGGTGGTGTTCCAGCCGGGTCACCGCATTAGGGTGGACGTGACATCGAGCAACTTCCCCCAGTTTGACCGGAATCCGAACACCGGGGCGGCGCTGGGGTTAGGCGACAAGCTGAGGGTGGCGAAGCAGACGCTGCATCATTCGGCGGCGCATCCATCGCATATCTTACTGCCGGTAGTACCGGTACCATAAATTCCTCCGCAGACACCGCCGAGTAACTTATGCACATTTCTCCTTATGCGTAATCGAAGGCGAAAAGGTGTCAGGAATTGGAAGTTTTTTTCTACCGCACGAGTTAGTAGTAATTCTCTAACTCAACGGGCTTGTCGATATCCACCACTCACTTGAGGACGACCGAAAATTTCGGGTATCTCGTTTTATGTAGATTTTCACTACATCATGCGATGCATAAATCGACAAATCCCCCCGTTTGCGCCAAGTACTGGTACGTCAGTTTTAGAACTTATTCGCATTTTCGTTGCCCGCATCCTGGTACGTATGTTAGTCTCCCGGTGGGACCACATGTTAACTGCAGGTACAAACGCTTGCCATTTTCCCTAACGGTGGCACCTAGAAAGTGAAAATGATGAAATCAATCTTACTGACAATTTCCCTTTTGAGTTTAGCGGCGACCTCCGCCGTAGCCCAATGCCCAGCGGACCCTTCTACGGCGATTGCGGGACGATGGACCTTTCAGGCCGGCACGTTTATTGGCCAGTTTATTGTTACGCCGGGGACGAACCGTCTCCGGGTGATTTCCACGAATGTAGTGGGCGGCAACCTACAGGAGTATGACAATGGCGCCGGCAGTTACCAGCTGAATGCGGATTGCCTGGGTGGTCAGATCTTTATCAACCAGGCCTGGTCCCCGATACAATGGAATTTTACGGTTACCCCGAACGCCACGTTCGGCCGGGTGATTAACCTCTTTACCTCCGAGATCGTCCGCACCGCCCCCGGCGTCTACGGCGTAGCCGGCGCGGGCACGGCCTGGCCAGCCCCGATGGGTTCGGCGTGCCCTGGCCTGGCGAACCCGAACCAATTCCTGAGCGGCACCTACAACGCGGTAACCCTGAGCGGCGTAACGGTGAGTGGCGGTGTGGGCTCGTCCCTCCGCGGCAGCATCGTAATTGGCGCCCCGGGCCAACTGACAGCCTTCCTGACGCCAACCTACCCGGCCGCACCCCCCTTTCCGACTTCGAACCCGCCGACGCAGCTTCTGCCGACCGTCTCCATTGGCGGCGACAGCGGGATGTATAGCGTCGACGGCGATTGCCAACGGGCGCGCGCGGCAATCTACTTCGCCTGGCCGCGTTCGATGTGCTACATCATGTACCCACGCATCTCCAGCATGGGTGTGATCTCGTTCGTGACCACCGGCCTGAACCTGGTGGGCGCGCCGCTGACGTCGACGGGCACCATCGCCCGCCCATAGCTCTGTCTCATCCCCGTCCGCCCCTGCTTCCTCCGCCGGGGCGGACTTCTTTTTGCCCGCTAGACTAGTGCCATGCGCATTGACTCCCACCAACACTTCTGGGACCTGGCCGCCGTTGACTACTTCTGGATGCCCAAGGACCACCCGGTCCTCTCTCGCAACTACCTGCCCGCCGACCTGTGGCCCATCTACGAGCGCAATCTCTTCGACGGTTCCGTGGTGGTGCAAGCCGCCCACCATGACGCCGAAGCCGACTGGCTCTTGCGACTTGCCACCCAGGAAACGAAGATCCTCGGCGTGGTGGCGTGGGCCGATCTGCAATCGCCGGACCTCGGCCACCGGCTCGATCAGCTCCAAAAACATCCCAAGTTCAAAGGCATCCGCCACCTTGTCCACGACGAGCCCGACGTCGATTGGCTGCTGCGGCCCGGCGTGATCGAAGGCCTGAAGGAACTCGCCCGCCGCGGCATCCCCTATGACCTTTTACTGAAGCCGCCGCACCTGCCGGTGGCAATCGAGTTGATGGAGCGCGTGCCCGACCTCCGTTGTGTGATTGACCACATTGCCAAGCCCTACATCGCCAAGGGCGAAATTGAGCCTTGGCTCACCGGCATGCGGACCCTGGCCCAAATCCCCACCATGCACGTAAAGCTCTCCGGCATGATCACCGAGGCACAGATACCGGGCTGGAAGCCAGCGGACTTGGCGCCGTACGTGCAGCACGTGCTGGAGCTATTCAGCCCACAGCGCTGTATGTTTGGCAGTGACTGGCCGGTATGTCTATTGGCTGGTACGTGGAAGGAAGTGCTGGCGGCCTTCACGCAGGCTTGCGGGCCAATACCGATGGAGCAGCGGGCGGAGTTGGTAGGCGAGACGGCCCAAAGGTTTTACCGCTTATGAGTGGTGCGCCCGGAGGGATTCGAACCCCCGGCCTCTTGCTTCGGAGGCAAGCGCTCTATCCAGCTGAGCTACGGGCGCATTCCGCGCGGGCTAACGACCTTAGGATAGCAGACTAGCGCTTGACGGCGGTGACCGCGGACGCTGTTTTCGCGGCGGACGTCTTGGCCGGGGCGGCCTTCGTAGGAGTCGCGATGCCGGTGACCATCTTCTTCACTTCGGCATGTAGATTGGCATCGAGGTTCTTGAAGAAATCGTCGTCGATGCCCGGCTGCCATTGGCCGCGGATGGTGCCGGTCTTGTCGATCAGCAGGAACATGGGCACGTAAGGAATCATCTTGGCTGGGTGCTGCACGTATTCGAGCACTTGGTCGTTGGTGGCTGCGCCCACGGGGTAGGTGAGGCCCTGCTTGGAGATAAACTCCGGCACCAGCATCTTGGCCATCGGGTCGAAGCAGACGCCGATGGGTTGGAAGGCGGGGCCAAACTCCTTGCTCATCTTCTCGATAAACTTCGAGGCATTTTGGCAGTGCGAGCAAGTGGAGGAGAAGAACGACAATAGAATCGTCTTGCCCTTGTAGTTCGACAACAGCGCCTGCCTGCCGTTCGGCAATTCGAATCCAAATTCGCCCATCTTGCGGGGCACAGTCGCACCCATCAGGCTTCCCAACATCAACAGGCCGACAATCGCAATTCGCATCGCTACTCCTTCACCTAAATTGTAATCCAAGCGCTATTCAAGCGGCAGACCTTCAAGTACTGTAACCAACTTCCCCCGCCGTTCCAGGCGAAAGGACCCGTCGGAAGCCTGGCCCGTCACCAACGCTTCCTCATCCTGGCGAAAAGTGACCGACTTCAACTTGAAGGGCAGAATTGACTTCCGGTAGGCCGCGAAGAACGCTTCCGCCGCAGCTTCGTCTCGCCACTCAGAGACGTACAGAAGCGTCACCCGGGTACGCTGCTTGTCTTCGAGCACCCGGTAACGGCACGCCGACCAACCGGCGGCGATGCTGGCCCAATCGCCGACCTTGAATTGCCGCAGCAGAATCTGATGGTCGAGTTCGCCCAGCGTGCCATCGCTCAACACCGGTTCCTTAAACCTGCCCGCGGGTAAGGCCAAGCGGGGCGGCAGGCGGTTGGCGAGGTAAAGATCGGGGTGCAGAATCTGCTGCGTGGTGGCAGGCGGCCGGCGGAAGACCTCGGAATAGCCGGCCTTACCGAGCTTCTCAATCACCTTCGACTGAAAGACCATGCCTTGGGAATAAGGAAACAGGAACGTCTCCTGCAGATAGAGCGGCGCCGCGTCGAGGGCCGGAAATTCGCTGGAGGAACTGGAGGACGCCTTGGCCATCATGGCCACCACCTCGGGGCGGCCCAACAAAGTCGCGCCGTTTTGCTGGGCCACGTACTCCGACATCAGCCACGTGGCTTGCCCTTCCAGCACGGCCATGCGCGCCAGGTGTTCGTCGTCCGAGGGGCCGGCGCTTCGCATGAAGCGGTAGAGGCCATGTTGCTGGTCAGCCAAGGCGTGGCTCAACTCGTGTACCAGCACGGTGGATTGCATCTGTTCCCCGCCCCGGTCGCCGGTAGACTCCATCAGAAAGAGCCGCTTCTTGCGCGTGTCGTAGAAGGCGGCCGCCTGCTCGTTCATCACGTCGAGCATAGATTGCTTTAGATCCACATTGTCGCCGATAAAGCCCAGGCGACGCAGAGTAACTTCCTCGGCGCGCTGCTCGCCGGGCTTCACGTCCTCGCTCATGCGCAGGTTCAGATAACGGTCAAGCTGCTGCTTGTTCATCATTGCGGCCGGAACTTTGCGCTTACTCTTCCAGCCGGTGATCTGCTCAATCTGGTGCGTCATGGCCCGGATCTCGGCGAAGATCGCCGCGTCGGCGGCACCCAGATTGAGGGCGATCAACCAGAAAATCAGGGTTCGTTTCAAACTTGGCTCCGGCGGGCTCGGGCGGACCCAGCCGCGAGCAACACGCCCAGTCCGCCAATTAGAATGGTCTCCCTGGCGCCGTAGCGCGCGGCTAGCCAGCCGGCCGCCAGCGCGCCCATCGGCACCGCGCCTACCACCGTCATCGTGTACATACTCATCACGCGACCTCGAAACTCCTCGTTAATGGATGACTGCACGGCGCTATTCGTTGCGGCATTTTGGCTCATATAGGTAAATCCCACCAAAGCCATCAGCACCCAGGCGGCCCAGAAAGTAGGCACGATACTGAAGCCGCAGAGCACCAGGCCCAATCCAGCGGTGCTCCAGAGAATGATGCGGTCGAGCCATTGCACACCACGGAGGCGGGCTAAACCCAGCATGCCGACAATCGCGCCCACGGCGACGCCGGCCGTCAGCAAGCCGACGCCGCGTGCCCCGCGCCCGAAGATGCCTTCCGCCAGTACGGGCAGCAAGACCCAAAGGGGCGCCATCGAGAGATTCACCGCCGCGCTCAACAGCAGCAGCCGCCGCAAATCGGGCGCCGCGGCCACATAACGCCAACCTTCGCGCAAGCTTTCGAGGGCCGGCAGATGGGGCTTGACGGCGGTGGCGGGGACGATCCGCAGGCTGAGCAAGCCGGCCAGCACGGCGACAAAACTCAGCGCATTGAGCGAAAAGCAGACACCCTCGCCCCACCAGGCCACGGCAAAACCGCCCATCACTGGCCCGATCAAACGCGCCGCCTGGAAGCAGAGCGAGTTGAGCGAAATGGCATTCAGCATGTCTTCCGGGGCCACCAGCGCGGGCAGCATCGATTGCCGGGCCGGTATGTCGAAGGCGTTGATGGTCCCCTGAACGGCGGCCATCAGGATGACGAGTTCCACTGTGACACGGCCGGAAAGAGTCAGCCAAGCCAGACAGGAGGCTTGCAGCAGGAAGAGCGTCTGGGTGACGGTGACAATGCGGTGGCGGGCGAAGCGGTCGGCCACCAGGCCCGCGACGGGCCCCAGCAGCAGCA
>JBBQQS010000354.1:0-5768 GCA_038215525.1 Bryobacterales bacterium | reverse complement strand
CGAGTTCCGCGACATCCGCGTTGAACATGCTGGCCCTTCTGGAAGTGGCAGGGCGGCCATCGACGGACTCTCGCTCAAAATCCAAGCCGGAACCACCGTCGCCATCGTCGGCCCCACCGGCTGCGGCAAAACGACGCTGGTCAGCCTGATCCCCCGCCTCCGCGACCCCAACTCCGGCACAGTGCTGATCGACGGCATTGACGCCCGTCAGCTTGACCCTGCCGCTTTGCGTCAAGCCATCGGCTACGTCCCCCAGGAAACCTTCCTCTTCAGCACCACCTTGGCCGACAACATCGCCTTTGGTGACCGCCAGGCTAGTCAGCCCCGCATCGAAGCCGCCGCCACCGCCGCCGGCCTGGCTACCGACATCGCCGGCTTCCCCCTCGGCTACCAGACACTGGTCGGCGAACGCGGTATCGCCCTCTCTGGAGGCCAAAAGCAACGCACCGCTATCGCCCGCGCCCTCCTCCGCCAACCCCAAATCCTCATCCTCGACGACGCCCTCTCGAGCGTCGATACCGTCACCGAGGACCGCATTTTGCATGCCCTCGCCCAGCAAACCGCCGGCCGCACCGCCATCCTGATCTCCCACCGCGTCTCGACGGTAAAGGACGCCGACCAAATCATCGTCCTTGAATCCGGCAAGATCGTCGAACAAGGGACCCACCTCGAACTCCTCGCCCACCAAGGCGCCTACGCCCACCTCTACCAGAAGCAACTCCTCGAAGAAGCTATCGAAACCGCGTAATCCTACCGCCACCTGCGCTATCATGCAGCCAAAGTGAGACTTCTCGCGGCATTCATCCTGGCCCTTTGGCTCTTCGCGGTACCCGCCGCCCCGCCGTTCGTGGAGGGCACCTCGGCCTCGAAAATTGACTTTGTCTCCGCCGCGAGTAAAACGTCCGACAAATACCTCATCGAAGCCATGGGAGGCGGAGTCGCCTTGTTCGACGCCGACGGCGATGGACGGCTCGATATCTTCTTCGTCAATGGCGCCGCACTCCGCCCGGGCATGTCAGCCAAGGACCGCCCGGACAAAGCGAACCCCCGCTTCTGGAACCGTCTTTATCGCAACCAGGGTGATGGCACCTTCCGCGACATCACCGAGCGCGCGGGCCTGCGCGGCCAAGGCTACGGCCAAGGGGTCGCCGTCGGCGACTGTGACAACGACGGCCGCCCGGACCTTTATGTCACCAGCCTCGGCGCCAATGCTCTCTACCACCAACAGAAAACGGGCGTCTTCGAGGACATCACCACCGCCGCCGGCGTCGCCGGTGGCGGCTGGTCAACCAGCGCGGGCTTCATCGACTATGATCGCGACGGCCGGCTCGACCTGTTCGTCGCCCGTTACCTCGATTGGGATTTCAGCAAAAACAAGCCCTGCGGCGGCAACCAAGCGCCACTCCGTGCCTACTGCCACCCCAATGAATTTCCGCCCATCACCCATCTCCTCTACCGCAATCTGGGCGGCTGCCGCTTCGAAAACGTCAGCGCCAAAGCCGGCTTACTCAAGTCTCCTGGAAAGGGACTCGGCGTCGCCTTCGAAGACGCCGATCGCGATGGTTGGCCGGATATCTTCGTCGCTAACGACAGCTTTCCCCAGCAACTCTTCCGCAATCGCCGCGATGGCACGTTCGAAGAGATTGGCCTCCCGAGCGGGGTCGCCTACGATGACGATGGCCAGGTCTTCGCCGGCATGGGCGTCGGCTGGACCGACTATGATCACGATGGCTGGCCCGACCTTTTCGTGAACGCCTTGGCCAACCAAGGTTACTCCTTATTCCGTAGCTCCCGGGGTCTCTATAGCCACGTGTCCGCTAATACCGGACTTACTAACCTCACCAAACTACACTCCGGATGGGGTGCTGGTTTTCTCGATTACGACAATGACGGCTGGAAAGATATCTTCGTCGCGCAGGGACATGTGATGGATAACATCGAACTTACCCAGCCCGGCATTCGCTATCTGGAGTTCCCCCTCTTATTGCGTAATCTAAAGGGCCGTTTCGTGGATGTCTCCGCCCATGCCGGGTTACCCTTCGCCACCGCCATGGCCGCTCGCGGCGCGGCGTTCGGCGATCTGAATAATGATGGCGCAATCGATATAGTCGTCGCCTCCAACGACGGACGGCCACGCATCTTTCTGAATCACACCCCTGATTCCCATTGGTTATTAGTGAATGCGATTGGCACCAAAAGTAACCGGGACGGCATTGGTGCTTCCCTACGGGTGGTGAGCGCCTCTGGCCTCGAACAATTCGCCTTTGTCTCAACGGCAGGCAGTTATCTCTCCGCCCATGACCGACGGGTTCATTTCGGTCTCGGAGCCGACCCCAGCGTGAAGTTACTCGAAATCCGCTGGCCCAGCGGCATCGTCCAATCCTGGAAGAACCTGCCGGCCAACCAGATCTTCACCGCACAGGAGACCAACCCTTGATGGTATCGGCAGAGTTCGGCGGCTGCCCACCGAACTAAGTAAGAATCGCCTCGATGGGACCGTGCCCTTCTTCCACTAAGTGAAACGATCGGCCCAAGGCACGAAACGTCATCTTCTTATGGTCAAGGCCTAACTGTTTAAGAATGGTTGCGTGTAAGTCACTATAGTAATGCGGATTCTGCACCGCACGATATCCGTACTCATCCGTCGCCCCATGCACCCGGCCACCCTTCACGCCTCCACCGGCCAGCCAGGAAGTAAACCCCCTCGGGTTATGGTCCCGGCCGGTCGTATTCTGCGACCATGGACTGCGGCCAAACTCGCTCGTAAACACCACGAGCGTTCGTTGTAACATGCCGCGCTGTTTCAAGTCCGCAATCAAGCCCGCAATCGGCTTATCCACGGCGCGGCACAACGGCTCATGCGTTTTCATGTTTCCGTGGGCGTCCCAACTGCCGTTGCCCCCGCCGGCATGGCAGATTTGCACAAAGCGCACTCCGTTTTCCACCAATCTGCGGGCCATTAGTAACTGCTTGCCAAATTCGTCAGTTGGCTTCTCGCCGACGCCATAGAGGTCAAGAATATGTTTTGGCTCCTTCGATAGATCCACCACCTGCGGCGCACTCAGTTGCATCCGCCCCGCCAACTCATAGGACTCCACCCGTGCCGCGATGTCTGTATTGAGCGCGTGCCGTTCCCGAAACTCCTGATTCAACCGGATCAAGGTTTGCATTTGCTGATCCCGCTCCCGGGCATTACTACTCTGCGGCGGATACAGGTTCGGGATCGGTGTCGAACCTGCCTGAAAAGGCGTCGCCGCGTAAGAAGCTCCCAGATAACCACCGGTCAATTGCACGGGCGATGAAGCCCGCCCTACGTTCACATAAGTCGGTAAGTTTTTGTTCCCTGACCCTAGAGCATAAGTCGCCCAGCTGCCAAACGAAGGATGGTCGAACGCCCGGCCACGATGACCGGTCTGGGTCTCAATCACTGCGGGAAAGTGGTTCCCCTCCTGGCACCACATCGACCGCACGACGGCAATCTCATCGATCACGCCGCCCACCTGCGGAAACCAATCCGAAACTGGCGTTCCGCTCTGGCCATAGTTTTTGAAGGTGCGCAGGCAGGGGATCACCGGCCGCTTCATCTCCGCTACGTTATCGCCAAAGCCAATCGCGTCGATCAGCTTACCGGCGTGCTGATTGCCTTTCGGATCGAAAGTGTCAATGTGGCTCACACCACCGCACATAAACAGCAAGATCACCGCGTCGGCTTGCTTATTCGGCAGTCGCGCGTCGAGCTTACCATCTTCAGCCCACAGCGCGCCAACGGCTCCGCCCAACAAGGCGCCGATCGACTGTTCGAAAATATGACGCCGCGAGATGTGGCCGCAAGAGTAGGGAATCATAAGTTACTGCACGTACAGAAATTCATCTAAATTCAATACCAGCCATGCCAGATTCTTAAGCCGCCCGGGGTCGTTGGCCAAATAACTCAAAGCATGATCTTTTTCCACCGGCGAAGGCGGCCGGCTCAGCGCCACTCGATAGCCTAAATCAACCGCCACACCGAGATCGCCGTTCGACTCTTTCTTGAGCCGTTCCGCAAATAACGCACTCGCTTTTTCAATCTCGGCGCTGTTCATCATAAATAAGCCCTGCGGCGCCGTCACCGTTTGCGTACGCAAAGGACAGGGAGCTCGACCGTCGTCCACATCGAAAGACTGGAGGAAATTGGGCACCACTTCGCGACTGGTCGAAAACCCCCGAATGATATAAGCACCGCGCCGGTTCGCCTTGGCGTCTGGAGCCGCCGCCGCTCCGCGCCGCGATGCCCGGGCTTCGATGTCAAATGAGGGGCCACCCAGCGTAGTATCCAAAGTGCCGGCTGCACTTAGTATTGAATCCCAAATTGGTTCCGCTTCGAGGCGCTGCAGGCGGAAACTCCACAAGTAACGTTGACCTGAGTCAGCACCGAGATTCTTCTTGATGAGGTTCTGATCCCCGTAACTCGCCAACCGGTAAGTCCGCGACGTCATGATTAACTTATGCATTTGCTTCATGCTGTAGTTCCGGGCGATAAACTCGCTGGCCAGCCAATCGAGCAACGGCTGATTACTCGGTCGCCCGCCCATCAGCCCGAAATCGCTCGAAGACTTAAGCAATCCCTCGCCAAAGTGCCATTGCCAAAGCCGGTTTACGGCCACGCGAGCGAACAAGGGATTCTCTTTCGCCGTCAGCCAGTCGGAAAACGCCTCCACGCGGCCCTCGCGAAAGTCAGGTTCGCCCGTGGAAAATGGCCAGCCGGGTTCGACGGGATTTTGTTTCTCCGGCCGCTCCGGATCGCCGCTCGTCAAGACATAGCTCTTTTCCCGTTCGAGTCCTCGATCCACTTCCACCGTCCAGAACGCTGGTAGGTCTTTTACGATCTGGCCCCGGGTAACGCCATTTACTTGGTTCAGCTTCGCCCGCAGATCCTTATATGTCTTCGCGTCGGCCTCGGACATAACTTCTTCGATCTTATCGGTATCGATCCGCAGCACCGGAAAGTAGTCATCGGCTATCTTCTTCTCCGCCGCCGTTCGGGCGCGTTCCGGCTTCTTGATGACGATCCGCACGTCGGCGGGAAGCATGGCGACGCGGTCCGCATAGAGCTTCGCGCGGTAGGGTTCTATCAGCGCTTGAATGGGCGTCTCAACCGCTTGGCGCTTCGCTTCGAACTCTTCCAGTTGCTTGCCGTAAGTTACTAACTCTTTCGGCGTGGCCAACGTCTGTTTCTTTACCACCAGCGGGTCAAACAGGGCTTTCATGGCGTAAAAGTCTTTTTGGCGTATTGGGTCGTACATATGGTCGTGGCATTTCGCACAGCCCACCGTCATCCCCATAAACGCCGTCGACACCGTCTCCACCGCGGCGATCTGCAGTTCGCCCAAGTCTTTACTATCGCGATTCACTGCCCCGCGGGCCAGGAAACCTAGCGCGAACAGATCGTCGGGCCGGCGCTCCAACGGCGTCCGTCGGCCGACGGCCTGAATCGTGGTGCGTTCCGCGGTGCGATAGCCTGTAAGTTGCGCGCGAACGAATTGGTCATAGGGCACGTCCGCATTGATCGCATTGAATACCCAGTCCCGCCAGTAGTGAATGCCCGGCGCGGCGTACATGTTCTCCTCTTGGTCGGCATAACGCAGAACATCGAGCCAATGCCGCCCATAACGTGCGCCGTGTTGCTCACTCCCGAGCAAACGATCGATCAGCTTCTCATAAGCATCGGCAGAGGTATCAGCGACAAACGTATCCACTTCCTGCGGCGTGGGAGGAAGGCCATGCAGATC
>JBBQQS010000353.1:0-5770 GCA_038215525.1 Bryobacterales bacterium | reverse complement strand
CGTGGTGGACAGGCTGCTGGCGTCTCCGCGCTACGGAGAAAAGTGGGGCCGCCATTGGCTCGATGTCGCGCGCTACGCCGACTCCACCGGCGCCGACGAAGACTACCGCTATCCGCATGCCTGGCGTTATCGCGACTACGTGATCGACGCCTTCAATCGCGATGTGCCGTACAACCAATTTCTGCGCGAACAAATCGCGGGCGACTTACTGCCGCCACCGGCGGGACAGAGCGTTAACACGAGCGGCATCGTCGCCACGGGATTTCTGGCTTTGGGTCCCAAACTGGTGGCCGAACAAGATAAGGTGAAAATGTTCTATGACCTGGTCGATGAACAGATCGATGTGGTGGGCAAGGCCGTTTTGGGATTGACCTTGGCTTGCGCGCGTTGTCATGACCATAAGTTCGATCCGATCTCGACGAAGGACTATTACTCACTAGCCTCGATTTTTGCGAGTACCAAGCAACTGGCGAAGATTGAGGGGACGGTCTCGCAGCTTTACTATGCGCCCTTGGTCGCGAAAGATATTGCCGAGCAGTATGAAGCGCATCAGAAGAAGATCGCCGACAAGCAGAGCGAAATTGACGCGATTCGCCAGGCGGAAGGCGTACTGTATCGCGGTAAGTATGCCCCACAGTTGGCGAAATATATGCTCGCGGCGCGCCGGGTGTACGGGGAGGGCGCGGCTCTGTCGCCGGAATTGGATAAGCCGGTGTTGGAGCGCTGGGTGGAGTATTTGAAGCCCACCAAGGAGCGCCGGGTACATCTGGAGCGCTGGTATCAGGCCGACGCTTCCGCGCTGGCTACCGTGGCGCAGGAGTATCAGAACGAGTTTTTGGCGGAGGTGTCGCGACGCCAGTTGGCGCAGGAAGAGCATGCGCGCCTGGCCTTAACGGCGAAGGCGAAGGGCGAGAAGGCTCCGCCGCCACCGAAGTTTCTGGCGGGGGAGAATCGGTTTTATAGCGAGGTGGCGATGGGTAAGGGGCCACTTACTTTGCCCGCAAAAAATCCGCCGCTGAGTGAGGAGTCTGGGAAGAAGATAGAAGCGCTGCAGGCGGAGCTAGCCGCCATCAAGGCCGCGGCGCCGCCGGAGCCGCCGTTCGCCTGCGCGGTAGGAGAAGATGCGCCGGTTGAGCAACGAGTCTTTCTGCGTGGCAATCCCGAAGCGAAGGGCGACTTAGTCGCGAAGCGTTTTCCTACCGTGCTAGCCGGCGAGCAGCAAGCCGCGATTCGGCAGGGAAGTGGGCGCTTGGAGTTGGCCGATTGGCTGGCAAGCGGGCAGCATCCGCTGGTGGCGCGCGTGATGGTGAACCGGATTTGGCAAGGTCACTTTGGGCAAGGGCTAGTCCGGACGCCGAATAACTTCGGGTTATCGGGCGAGAAGCCGACCCATCCGGAGTTACTCGATTGGCTGGCCGGCGAGTTTGTGCGCCAGGGCTGGTCGATCAAGCAGATGCATCGGCTGATCGTGCTTTCGAACTCTTACGCGATGAGCAGCGCTTCGACCGCGGCGCAGCGCGAACAGGATGCCGAGAATCGGCTGTTATCGCGTTTCCCAATCCGGCGCAAGACCGTGGAGGAGATTCGCGATTCCCTGCTGTGGCTCGATGGAAGCCTGGACTTGACAATGGGCGGTAGTCTACAGAAGGGCGAAGGCACTGACAATGAGTTCAGCGATGGGCGGAAGAGTATTCACCCGGATTCGACCAATCGGCGGACGGTGTACTTGCCGATTCGCCGCTCGAATTTATCGTCGCTGTTCACGCTCTATGACTTTGGGGACGGCACTACCAGCACTGAGGTCCGCGCCCAGACTAACGTCGCTCCGCAGGCTCTGTATATGATGAACAGTCCGTTTGTGGCGGAGCGGGCGCGTGGCTTAGCTAAGCAGTTACTCGCGGAGCCCTTACCGGTGGAGCGTGTGCGGCGGGCTTGGCGCAAGGTGTCCGGGCGCGAAGCGACGCCAGCGGAGGTGGAATCGGGAACCCGGTTTGTGACGGGCTTTCCGGGCGACTCGCAATTAGCCTGGGCCAGTTACTGCCGCAGCCTGATCTCGGCAAATGACTTTATCTACGTATATTAAGGACTGATAATGACGCGACGGCACTATCTACGGCGATCGGCTTGTGGCTTCGGCCTGCTGGGCTTGGCGTCGCTGCTCGAAGCCGCATCGCCGCTGGCTCCGAAGGCGTCGCACTTTCCGGCTAAGGCCAAGCGCATCATTTTTCTCTTTATGCACGGCGGCCCTTCGCACCTCGATACGTTTGACCCGAAGCCGCGCCTGATTACGGACCATGGCAAGCCCTTGCCCTTTAAGCGTCCGCTCACCTTTGCCGAAGGTTCTACCGGGAACTTACTCAAGTCGCCGTGGCAATTTAAGCAGTACGGGCAGAGTGGGATTCCGATCAGCGAGTTATTCCCGCACGTGGCTCAACATGCGGATGAGCTGTGTATCTTGCGCTCGATGGTGGGCGATAGCGTGGCGCATGGCGGCGCGACGTTGCAGTTACACACGGGCTCGAATACTTTTACGCGGCCCAGCATGGGTTCGTGGGTAGTTTATGGCTTAGGCACTGAGAATCAGAACTTACCCGCCTTTCTAACGCTGAAGCCGGGCCTTTCGCATGGCGGCTCTAAGAAGTGGAGCAGCGGCTTTCTGCCGGCGGCGTATCAGGGGACAGCGGTGGGCCTGGGCGGCGTGCCGATTGAGAAGATCAGCGAACCGATCGAGCACTTACACAACCAGGGGCTAAGCGCGGAACAACAGCGTTATGAGCTCGACATGATCCAGAAGATGAATCGCGCGAGCGCCGCGCGCCATCAACAGGATCCGGAGTTGGAGGCGCGGATCGAGAGCTTTGAGCTGGCATTCCGCATGCAGACGGTGGCTCCGGAGGCCTTCGATACCGCTAAGGAAACCGCGGCGACACGACAGCTTTACGGGCTCGACGAGCCGGAAACGGCCGACTTTGGTTGGCAATGCCTGATGGCCCGCCGGCTGGCCGAGCGCAATGTGCGCTTCATCCAGATCAGCCATGAGTATGGCCCCGGTAACGAAGTAGGCTGGGACGCGCATACGGAATTGGTGCGGCTGCACACGCGCACTGCCTTGCAGGTGGACCGGCCGATCGCCGGCTTGCTGACCGACCTGAAAGCGCGCGGCTTACTCGACGAGACGCTGGTGATCTGGGGCGGCGAGTTCGGGCGCACGCCGATCGCCGAAGCGGGCGACGGGCGCGACCATAACCCTTACGGCTACACGATGTGGATGGCGGGCGCCGGGGTAAAAAAGGGCTATATTTACGGGGCGACGGACGACTTTGGCTACTACGCCGTGGAGGATCGCATGCACATCAACGACCTGCATGCGACGATGTTGCACCTGGTGGGCTTGAATCACGAGCAACTTACTTTCACTTACGGCGGTAGGCCGTTCCGCCTTACCGATGTGGCCGGCAAAGTGGCGACCAAGATCCTGGCGTAGTTTGCTAAATTAGGAAAACGGCCCCACGCTGAGCCGGTTCCACCTTTTGTTTGAGGAGCCCGCATATGCAGCGTCGTAGTTTCGTGAGTAGCCTGGCCGCGGCCGGCCTGACTGGTTGTGCGCACCGGGTGAAGGCGCCGGCGATCCCGCAGTTAATGCCCATCCGGGCGCAGACCGATCGCATCTTTCGCATCACGGTTTGCGTGCGGCCTTTTCGCGCCGCCGGACCGCGGCTGGATGTCGAGCGCGTGGGCGACAAGACCGTGGTGCACAACTACGGCCACGGCGGCAGCGGCTGGAGCCTTTCGTGGGGCTCCGGCGCGGTGGTGACGGAGAAGGCGATGGCGGTGGGTGAACGCGAAGTGGCCGTAATCGGCTGCGGCGCCTTGGGCCTGACGGCGGCGATCCAGTTACAGCGGGCGGGGGCGAAGGTGACCATTTACGCCAAGGAACGGTCGCCGGAGGTGCGCTCCTCGCGGGCTACTGGATCCTGGACGCCGGATTCGCGCGTGGCGCTAGCCACGTCAGTCTCGGCGGAGTTTCCTGCCTTGTGGGAGAAGATGTGCCGGACGTCTTTTCATACTTACGAGAATTACCTGGGGCTGGCCGGTGCGCCGGTGGAGTGGCTCGACCGCTACGCCCTGTCAGATATTCCTCCCGCGGAGGCGATGGCCGCGCGACGGCGGGAAGATCCACTGGGATTTGCTCATTATCAGGATCGGATTGCCGATATTACTCCGCGCTCGCAGGATCTCATCAAGCATTCTTTTCCAACTAAGTACGCCCGCCGTACGTCGAGCCTGACTTTTAATATTGCCAGTTACTCGCGGCAATTGATGAATGACTTTTTTGTGGAAGGCGGTAAGATGGAGCGAGCTGAATTCCATACGCCCACGGAGTTACAGACGCTGTCGCAGAAGGTGATTATCAATTGCACCGGTTACGGGGCGAAAGCGCTTTGGAAAGACGAGAGCATTATTCCGGTGCGCGGCCAGATCGCTTGGCTAATTCCACAGCCGGAAGTGAATTATGCCATCGGCTACAAGGGGATCAATATCCTCTCTCGCCGCGACGGCATTGTGGTGCAGGACGGCGGCATCGGCGAGATGGAAGGCTATAACAACGACAATGAAACGCCAGATCGGCCAGCGGCGGAGGCCGCGGTACAGACGGTCTCCGAGTTGTTTCGCCGGCTGGGTTAACTTAGATGCGGGGCAGCCACATGCCAAGCGTGGCGGCGCCGATACCGGCACCCATCGCCAAAGTGAGCCCAACCAGGCCCGCCGCCATCGCCAGCCGGCCGTTGGGGCTCGCTCCGCGTTGGACCCGGAAGTATACCTCCAGCACCGCCAGCGGCACCAGGTATTGTCCAAAGGCCAGAAACGTGAGGAACGGCCCCGTGAAGGTCTTGATATCGAAGCCCACCGGAGCCCGATTCAGCACCAGCCAGAACATTAAGCCCACACGGAAAAACCATACTCCGCTCACCGCTAGAAAAAGGCGCAGGGCCCAACGACGGTGCTCATCAAAGCGACGGGTGACGGCGCTGCGCCAAGCGAAAGCGGCGCACAGCAGGATGACGATGGCGTTGAGGCTGGTGCCCAAGTGCTGCGAGAGGTCGCCGGCGGTGCCACGGGTCCACATCATGGCGAGCCCCAATAGGCTGGCGGCGACGGCACTTACCAGGTAGACCCGTCCGTTCCAGCGATGGAAGCCTGGGGCGTGCCGGCGAATCCACGGCGTCAATTGCAACGCGCCGCCCAGGCTCAGAATCGCGGCTGCGAGCAGGTGCAGACCCACCCTTAAATTGCCCGCCGCATCGCCGGCGACGTAGCCGTGGGGCATCACTTTGTTCCACCCCGCCAAGTCCCCGCGCATCGTTGCACCGCCGTAAAGCGAAACGATATACAACGCGAAGATCAGTTGGCCTGCGGCGGCGGCGACGAACCAGAAGGTGGCGGCCCAGGGCAAGGCACGGTCGGATAGAGCAGCTAACACTTCTTGCGGTACGCCGTGGGCGCAGGAAATGTTCCAGCGATCTTAGTGCGGATGCTGGGCGTAGTGCTGCCGCAGTAAGTGCTTGCCGTAGTCGTTGCCGTTGGGGGTCGGACCACGGTGCGGATGTGATTTCTGTTGGGGGTACGGTCGCGGCTGAGGGCAGTGATGCCCTTCTTAGGCACCCTTGATGGCGTCGCGGCCTCGGTGGTCACCCCAAAACCGGCCATACGTGGTCACTTCAAAACCGGCCATAGGAGCGGCAGGACTACCGTAGTTATAACCCAGCCC
>JBBQQS010000352.1:0-5777 GCA_038215525.1 Bryobacterales bacterium | reverse complement strand
CAATCCTTCCTGACCCCGTTAATCATCATGGCGGCGATCCCGTTTTCGCTGGTGGGAACCATCCCGGCCCACGGCATGCTCAACGCCTTCTTTACGGCAACTTCCATGATCGGCTTTATTGCCGGTGCGGGCATTGTCGTGCGAAATTCCATCATCCTGGTGGATTTCATTGAACTGCGCCTGGCCGAAGGAATGCCCTTGGACGAGGCCGTGATCGATGCCGGCGCCGTCCGATTCCGTCCGATGATGCTGACGGCGGCGGCCGTCGTCGTCGGCTCTTCGGTAATTCTATTCGACCCGATCTTTCAAGGGCTAGCCATCGCGCTGATGGCCGGCGAAATCGCTTCGCTGCTGCTTTCGCGCATGACGGTACCGGTGCTGTTTTTCATGTTCAACAAAAAGAGGAGTGTCAACGTATGAATGTAGAACGATACCTGAGATTGATTGCCGGGGCCATTGTTATGGCCACGGTCGCGCTTGGCTACTGGGTGAGTCCGTACTGGTTGCTGTTCACTGGGTTCGTCGGGCTCAACCTGTTCCAGTCAGCCTTTACCAACTGGTGCCCGATGATGACTTTCCTGAGGAAGTTGGGAGTTAAGGATCACCTGCCCACCGGTGGCAGCATGCGAGTCCGCTAACTTGGTACAGTAACGGCATGCGATTTTTCTTTCTGTTGAGCCTCACTTTAAGCAGCTTGTTTGCCGCGGACAAGCCGGAAAAGGGATTCATCTCCCTTTTCAATGGCAAGGATTTGGGGGGCTGGACGAAGTCAAAGGAGAACGAAGATACTTTCCAGGTGAAGGATGGCGCGATTGTCTCCAATGGCAAGCGATGCCACCTCTACTACACCGGGAAGATTAAGGGCAAGCCGGCTGACCTCAAGAATTTCGAGCTGAAGGTGGACGTGATGACGTTGCCGATTTCGAATGGCGGCGTCTATTTCCATACCGCCTACCAGGAAACGGGCTTTCCGGATAAGGGCTTTGAGGTGCAAGTGAACAACTCCCACGGGGACTGGAAGAAGACCGGTGGCCTCTACAACGTGCAGGACAACAAGGAACCCTTCAAGGACAACGAGTGGATGACCGAGCACATCATCGTGCAGGGCAAGCACGTGCAGGTGTTCGTGGGAGATAAGAAGGTATCGGATTGGACCCAGCCCGACGACTGGACCGGACCCAAGGGTAGCCCGGGCCGAGTGTTGACGAGCGGCACTTTCGCATTGCAAGGGCATGACCCGAAATCGACCGTGATGTACAAGAACATCCGGGTGAAGCCGCTGAAGTAAGGGCCTAAGGGCGGGACGGCGAGAGGATATCGCCCCAGGTGACCTGGTAGATTTCGAGGTCGTCGTCCCAACTGATTCCGGCCCTTAAGAAGACGCGCAGGCCGGGCACGAGCTTGTCGCGCGAAACGGCGTCGCCGTTGGCGGTGTAGCGAGTGTCGGGGCGCAGGAGCAGGTCCTTCAAGCCTTCGGTGCGGGTGCGGATCCAGAGGCGATCGGCTTCCACTTTCGACACGACGCCGGAGTAGGAGAGGCTGCCGCGGGGGGCGAAGCTTTCAGTGGCGCGTTCCGTGCGCCCGGTGGGGTATTTGGCGGGTTGGGGACCGATAACGTGCACCATGCGGACGTAGCATTGGGCCAGGCGATGCGTACGGTCGGTTACCAGTTCGAGGGAATCACCGGCGTTGACGTCGCGCCACCAGATGCGCTGGCGGTCGCGCTCGATGTAGGTGCGGCCATCGGAGCGGCAGCTATAGGCTGGTTGATCGGACTTGGCCAACTTGACGGTAACCACGCCGGCGCCTGCGGTGCCTTCGTAGCTGAGGAAGAGCCCGCGGACGATGCCCAGCGGAACGTCCTCCGCAAAGGCGAGAGCCAAGACGAGACTAAGGCACATACGCATTCGGTTCTCCTGCTATCGTATAGGATTGCTACCGATGCAGTTGCCACTCTCAGAATTTTCCTTACTCACCCGACTCGAACAGGCGGGCAAATGGTTTCTCCATTCGGGCATTCAGGAAGCTTCGGGCGGGGTGGCCCGCTATTACCGGATAGAGGACGGACGCAACTTGCCGCTGTCGGCGGAGATTACGGGCTACACCGTCTTGGCCCTGCTGGAGCTTCACCAGCGCACGAAAGAACTCGAATACCTGGACGCGGCGGAGCGCGCGGGGCGTTATCTGTTGGGCACGTGGGATCGCAAACTGCGGACGATGCCGTTTGAGGAAAACGCGACGCTGGCTTATTTCTTCGATTTGGGAATCATCGCGCGCGGCCTGCTGCGGCTGTGGCGCGTGACGGGCGAAAACTGGACAAAGGAATTGGCGCACGAGTGCGGGCGCAGCATGATGGAAGACTTTGCGGCCGAACGGGGCTACCACGCGATTCTGAGCCTGCCGGCGAAGCGGCCGGTGCCGGCGGAGCCATGGTGGAGCCGGCGGCCGGGAGCCTTCCAACTGAAGGCGGCGCTGGCCTGGCGGGAACTGGCGGAGTTGCTACCGGCGCCGGCTTTTCTGAAGCCATGGGAGCGGCAATTGGAGTTCTCGCTGTCAGTTTGGCGGGAGTTGGTTGAGGTGGAACCGGAACAGCGGATGGACCACCTGCACCCGCTCGGTTATTTTCTCGAAGGGCTGCTGCCGGTGCTGGATCGGCCGGCGTGCGCCGAGGCGATGCGGGAGGCGATTCCGCTTTACTCGCGCCTGTTGCGGGAGTTGTCGCCGGAGTTTGCCCGGGCCGATGCCTACGCCCAGTTGCTTCGGTTGCGGTTGTTTGCCGAAGCGGCGGGAGTGCTGCCACTGGACCGGGCGGCGGCGCGTGAAGAGCATGATCGGCTCATGGACTGGCAGGATCAATCGGACGATGTGCATCGCTTCGGCGGCTATGCCTTCGGCACGCGGCAAGGCGTGACCATGCCTTTTGCGAACCCCGTCTCCACGGCCTTTTGCATGCAGGCCAGCGCTTATTGGTTTGAACGGAAGGCCGGCGCGTTCCGGGCCGACTGGCGTGAGCTTATCTAGGGCGAAGGTAGTCTTCGCTACTGGTGCGCGGGAGCGGATGCCGGCCGTCGTGGAAGCCATGCGCCAAGTGGGCGAAGACCTGCCGCTCTATGTGATTTCCGAGTTCCCGCCTTCGGATGGCCACTGGATCCCTTACCATCCGCTGCGTTCGGCCGCCGATAATCTGGCGCACGTGCGGCGGCAGTTACACGGGCTCGACGTTCGTTTGGCGGGTATCTATCTGGATCCGGAGATTCCGTACTGGCCCTTGCGGCGCTTGGCTTTGGCGGTGACGCCGTGGCGAAGCTGGGTATTTTTTTCCACCGATCTGAACCACTTCATGCTGCGGCCGCGGTCCTTACCGGCGGTGGGGCGCTTTCTCGCTTGGCGATTGCGAGAAGGGCTGCGGTTTCAATTGCGGCCCGGTGGCGATGTCTATACGTTCTTCTGGCGGCTGCGGCACCCGTCGCACTTTCGCCGGCCTTGGCTCGCCTGGAATGCCGGCCGGGCACGGATTCGGTTTATGGCGCAGAAACGAGCCGTTGACCCACCTTTGGTCGTCGGTGCTTCATGGCCGCCGGGAATTACGGTCGTCATTCCGTCGAGGAATGGGCGCGAGTTACTCGGCAGGTTATTGCCTTTAGTCCGGGCCGACCAGGTTATCGTCGTGGACAACGGTTCCGATGAAGCCTGGGCTCCGCCCCCTGGCGTCGAGTTACTCCGGAGCAAAGAACCATTATCCTTCGCAGCGGCCGTCAACCGGGGTATTCAGGCGGCGCGTTATTCGCATGTTTGTTTGTTAAACAACGATATGGTGATTGAGCCGGAGTTTCTGCCTTCGTTACGGGCGGCGTTCGATGAGGTACCCGAGTTATTCTGTGCTACGGCCCAAATCTTCTTTCCAGAGGGAGAGCGCCGGCAGGAAACGGGTAAGGCGGCGATGCGGCCGGATGCCGGTCCGTTAGACTTTCCGCTGACTTGCCTGGAGCCTCTGCCGAGTGAGGATTTAACTTGGGTACTGTATGGGTCCGGCGGGTGTTCGCTGTACGATACGGCGAAGTTATTCGCGTTGGGCGGCTTAGACGAGAGTTACCGGCCCGCGTATGTAGAAGATTTGGACTTAGGCTATCGCGGTTGGCTGGCGGGTTGGCCGAGTGTTTATGTAAGTGGGGCGAGGGTGGTGCATCATCACCGGTCGACGACGTCGCGTTACTTCGATGAAAGCGCGCTGCGGCGAATGGTGGAGGTGAACTACTTACGCTTCCTGGCCCGCGCGATTCATTCGCCGGAAGAGTTTTCGCGGCGTTGGCAGCGCGCGGTGCAGCGGCTGAACTTGCTCGCGGCGGGCCATGAGCCGGATCCGGTTCCAATGGCCGTATTGGCGGAGGCGCGGACGCTCGAGACCCGGGCGCCGCACGCCGTCCTGTCCGACGAGAGCATTCTGGCGTTGGGCTCCGGCGATGTGGCTTGTTTTCCGGGCCGATGTTCCCGCCAGGGGTTGCGGGTCTTGGTGGCTACTTGTTATCCGCCTTATCCGCTGGCCCATGGGGGCGCCGTGCGGATGTTTAACTTGATGCGTCAGGCGGCGGCGCAGGGCGTATCGCAGGTGTTAGTGGCGTTTTGCGACGAACTGGCGGCACCGGCGCCCGAGTTACTTGAAATCTGCCACCGGGTGGTGATGGTGCGGCGGCGGGGCAGCCACTACCGCATCGACAGCGGCCGGCCGGACGTGGTGGAGGAGTTCGACTCTCCCACGATGCGCGCGGTGCTCGAGCGGCTGATGATCGAGTTCCAGCCGGCAATAGCTCAACTTGAGTTTACGCAGATGGCATTGTACTTAGATACCGTGAAGCAGGCGCGCACTTTGTTAGTGGAGCACGACGTAACGATCGACCTCTACGAGCAGTTACTCGCGCGGAACCCCAGCGAAGAGTTACGCGATCAGCTCGATCGCTGGCGCCGCTTTGAAACCGAAGCTTGGCGCCAGGCCGATACCGTCGTGGTGATGTCGGAACGCGATCGCGCGACGGTGGGCGAGCGCGCCGTGGTGCTGGCGAATGGCGTGGATCTCGAGCGGTATCAGCCCGGCGGAGAAGCACCAGAGCCCAGGCGGCTGCTGTTTATTGGCAGCTTCAACCATTTGCCCAACTTACTCGCGCTCGATTGGTTCTTGCGCGAGGTAAAGCCGTTACTCCAGGCTCCGGTAACTTTGCATGTTATTGCGGGGGCGCGGCACGAGTATTACTTGAATTTTTATCGGGCATCGGTGACGCTGGACCTAACTGGGGACGATTTGGAGTTAGAAGGATTTGTAAGCGACGTCCGGCCTGCGTACCGGCGGGCGGCCGTGGTAATTGCCCCGTTGCGGGCTTCGGCGGGAACCAACATCAAGATTCTCGAAGCGATGGCGATGGGCAAGGCCCTGGTGTCGACCGGAGCCGGAGTGAACGGCCTGGATGACTTACTGGCGGGAACGGATTTCGTGCTGGCCGAAGATGCCGGGGCCTTTGCCCAGGCCGTGGACCAATTGCTGGTGAGTCCAGAACGGCGCATCCCGCTGGAAACGGCGGCGCGACAAGCAGTGGAGGCCCGGTACGGTTGGGACCGGGTTGCCGAGCTACAAGCAGGAATTTATCTGAGCCCACCACATTAGCGGACCGAACCAGAACTGGATACAATCTCCGGCATGCTCAGTCGACGAAATCTATTGCCGCTGTTCGCCGCCATGGCCTTCCCTGCTCCGCGATCGATCGACGAGTATGACCCCGCCAATGTGA
>JBBQQS010000351.1:0-5781 GCA_038215525.1 Bryobacterales bacterium | reverse complement strand
GGGTGTCGACAGCTTCGCGGACCTTGGGGTCGGTAAGGGCGTCGAGCTCGATGAGGCGGCTGCGCTTCAAGCGGGTGCGGGCCCCGACGAGCTCAGGACCAAGAAACGCCGGGTGGACCATCAATTCGGTGGTGCCTTCGGGCAAGTGCTCGATCAAGGACTGAAGCCGGGCGCTGTTCAAATAGCCGGTGAGCGAAAAGCCGGAAAAGTGTTCGGTACTCCGGCAGTGGTAGCGCTTAAGCGTGAGGTCGAAGCGGCGTTTGCGGAAGAACTCGATCAGGTTGCCGACGATGCGCCGCTGGAGCGAAACGTCGCCCACGGGGGGCAAGTCGAACGGCCGGCGAACCCAGGCGATCTTGTAATTCTGACTGATGCGGCCAACGGCTTCGAGCACTGCCGGCAGCAGATGTGTGTGCTTGTGGGTATCGAGGTGCAAGGGCTTGATCCTGGCGTCGAGGATGCGCTCCACCTGGGCGCGCAGCTCCTCGTAAGGCTTCACCTTGCCGCTCGCCAGAGAACGGACGAGTTCGGAGACCGACTCCGGAAAACGCTGGGCACTCAAGAGGGAACATCCGCCCACGAGTACCAAATGGCAGCCGACGTCGAGCGTGGGAGTTTCGCGGGCTAATTGGACGGCGTGTTCAAAGGCATCGCCATTCGCCATCAGCGTGGTGGCGGTCAGGATGCCCGCCCGGTGGCAGTGGACAATGCCCTCATTCACGTCGCGCGTGAAGCCGAAATCATCGGCGTTAACGACCAGTCGCTTCAGAAAAGCCCCAGTTTGATCCGGAGGAATTTCTTGGGGTTGGCGCGGAAGTCCTTCATCAGGCCCTGCATTTCGCGCGCCGTGCCGTTGAGGTTGTCGTACAAGGAGGCATTGACAAGCAACTGGCCGATGGTGCCTTGGCCGGAGTTGATCTTGTCCATGGTGACATCGAGGCGCTTCATGCTCGCCGAGAGCTGGTTGTGGAGTTCGTCCGAGCGCAGGAGCTTGCCGGCGGTGCCGGTCCCCGCGTTCAAAGCCTCGATCGTCTTACGGACCTCGACAATGGCGGCGCGGGCTTCGTCGTAGACGGCGGGATCTTTCAGTAGCTTACCGGCGGTGCCTTTGCCGTCCTGGACGTCGGCAACCATAGTGTCGACGCGGCTCAGCGTCTTCCGCAGGTCAGTATAGAGTGCTTCGTCGTACACCATTTTGCCGATAAGGCCATTGCCGCTATTGACGGCTTTCGTAAGCCGGTCGATTTCGGCGGTGATGGAGAGCACTTTCTTATACAGCGTTTCGTCGACCAACAGCTTGCCGATGGTGCCTTGGCCAGTTTCCACCTGCTTCACGATCGCCTCGATTTTGGCGAGGATGGAGTTGGCGCTTTCGAGCAACTGCAGGCCCTGCACCTTCATGTCATCGATTTCGGGCTGCACCTTGCTTTTGATTTCGCCGTCGACCGCGATGGGGGTTTTGCTGATGCCGCGCAGGAGGGCCAGGTAGCGGCCGGAGAGGAGGTTTTCGCTACCGACTTGAGCCGTGGAGTCGACCGGGATCTCTTTCAAGAGGTCATCATCCACCTGCATGGTGATGCGGACGGTGCGTTCCGGCCGGGTGTCGCCCGAGAGTTCCACGCTTTGCACCTTGCCGGCCAGGATGCCGTTTAAGCGGACGGGCTGGCCGGGGGAGATGCCACCGGAACTGACGAAGTAAGTGTAGAGACGGGTTTCATGCGAGAAGAAGCTCTTATTGCTGGTCATGAAGAAGATCAGCACGCCCAGCATGGCCAGGGCGAAGATGGCGGTTAAGCCGACGCGGAGCTGGGTCCAGCTTTGGTTTTTTGCGTTTAGTGCCATAGATGTTTCCGCATTGCCTTTTAGGCGGATTTCGCCTGCTCCAACACAAATTTTCCCACATAGGGGTCACGCGAGGCGTGGAGTTCGTCCTCGGTGCCTTCGAAAACGATCCGGCCCTTCTGCATCACCATAAATTTGGTGCGCGCATCGAGTTCGGCGGTATGACGCTGCCGCTCAATTCTGCCGGATTGGGAGTTGAACCGGTAGTTGGCCATCAGCGCGCCGTCCTGCAGACGATGCGAAACGATGACGGTGGTGGTGTTGCGCTGGTCACGCTGTTTGATCACCAGGGACATGATGTTGTTCGCCGTAATGGGATCCAAGCCCGCGGTGGGCGAATCATAGAAGACCAGCCTGGGATTGGTGACGTTGGCGCGGGCAATGCCGACGCGACGCCGCATGCCGCCGGAGAGTTCGTTAGGAAACTTGTCCAGCGTATGCCCGAGTTCGACATCTTTCAAAATCGCTTCCACCCGCGGCAGCACCTCGCTTTCGGGCACCGTAGTCCCCACTTGGTTGACTAGCGGATAGGCCACGTTCTCCTCAATGGTCATCGAATCGAAGAGGGCGCTTTCCTGAAAGAGCATGCCGACTTGGGCGCGAACCGGGAACAGTTGGCGCTCGCGGAGTCCGGTGATCTCCTGATTGAAGAGCGAAACGCGTCCATGCTGGGGCGCGATGAGCCCAAGCGCGGTTTTAAGCAGCACGGTCTTCCCCGCCCCGGCGGCGCCCAAAATCACGCAGGTTTCGCCAGCGCTGAGAGTAAAGCTGACATCGTCGAGCACGGGCACTTCATCGTAAAACACGCTGACGTGGTCAAAACGGAGAACGGATTCAGGCGCTGGCATCACAGGTTCACGAAGAGCTGGGTGAGGAATAGATTAATGACGAAGATCCAGACGGAACTCACCACGACGGCTTGGGTGGTGGCGCGGCCGACGCCTTGCGTGCCGCCGGAGGTAGCCATGCCATAGTAACAACCGACCAGCGAAATGACGACACCGTTCACCAGGGGCTTGATCAGGCCTTGCATGACGTCGGCGAAGACCAGAATGTCATAGACACCGCTCCAATACATGGCACTGGTAGTACCGATGAGGCCCATGGAGACCACCCAGCCACCGAGCATGCCGACAAAGTCGGCGATTACGGTAAGAAACGGGAGCATGACGGTCATGGCCAACATGCGCGGGGTGACGAGTTTCTGAATCGGATCGGTACCCAAGGCGCGCATAGCGTCGATTTGCTCGGTTACCTTCATGGAGCCGAGTTCACTAGCGATGCCGGAGGCGTTGCGGCCGGCAACGAGCAGGGACGTGAGGACGGGGCCAAGTTGGGCGACGAGGGTGATGGAGACGATCTGGCCCACTTGGCTCGAAGCGCCATAGGTATCGAGCGCCTTGGCCATTTGGAGGGCCATGACGGCGCCGGAGAATCCGCCGGTGAGGCAGACGATGGGGAGACTGCCGACGCCGATGCGGTCCATTTGGGTGAGGACGTCGCCCCAATAGTGGGGCACCCGGAAGAGATTCGCGAGTGCCTTGGCACCCAGGAGACAGAAGTCCTGGAGGGTGCTGACGGGAGCTTTGAGGAACGCTAGCACAGTGACTTTAGTTTTGATGCTAGCATAGGCGCGCCCGAGCTCGGCGAACGGTGAGAGGAACGCGCAAGCCCTGCCACTTCAATCTGTTAAGCTATGGGCGTGGCCAAAGGTTTTACCGACATTCCGGGCATCAAAGTGGGCCACGCGACGGACCTCGAGGGGCTGACCGGGTGCACGGTAATTCTGTGCGAAGGCGGGGCGGCGGCGGGCGTCGAGATCCGTGGCGCGGCCAGCGGTAGCCAGGAGATCGACACCTTGAGCCCGTTCCACGTGACGGATCGCATTCACGGGCTGGTGTTGGCAGGCGGCAGCGCCTTTGGCCTTGAAGCGGCGAGCGGCGTTCGGCGCTATCTGGAGCAAAAGGGCGTCGGCTTCGACATGCGCGTGGCGCGCGTGCCGATTGTGCCGGCGGCGATTCTGTTTGATTTGGGTCTGGGCAAAGCCACCGCCCGGCCGACGCGCGAAATGGGGATGACGGCGGCGGCGATGGCTAATGACGGCCCAGTAGTGGAAGGCAATGTGGGGGCGGGCACCGGAGCGTCAGTGGGCAAGATCCACGGCATCGGGCAGGCGATGAAGGCCGGAATCGGGACGGCGACCGTTGCGCTCGAAGGCAAGTACCAGGGGGTGCTGGTGTCGGCGATCGCGGCGGTGAACGCTTGGGGCGATATCCGCGATCCGGAGACGGGCAAGATTCTGGCCGGGGCGCGGTTAAGCGCCACATCGCGCGACTTTGTCGACACGATCCGGGAGATGAAACGGGGAGTGACGGCGCCGGCGCAGCCCGCGGCGAATACGACGTTGGTGGCGGTGGCGACGAATGCGGGCTTGAGTAAGTTACAAGCGACGCGCGTGGCGCAGTTAGCCCAGGTGGGCTTGTCGCGGGTAGTATCGCCTTGCTACACGAGAATCGATGGGGATATTGTCTTTTGTTTGTCCCCCCTGGAGGGTAAATTGACGAGAAGTAAGTGGGTGGCCGACGTGGATACTTTGGGGGTGGCGGCGTCCGAAGCGGTGGCGGAGGCAATTGTGCGGGCCGTGAAGCGAACTGGGGGGTTGGGAGGAATACCGGGCTTAGGGGGGGAAGAAGAATTAAAGAAATATCCGCCGGGAACACCTTTTCTTTGACCCCTTAAATAGGGCCCCCGGCGAAATTTCAAAGAATCGGTTAGGATCCGGTGGAGGCGGCTCTGGTCATCACGCTGCCCACCTTCGAAAAGATGATGCTGATGTTGGTGGCGACGCTGGGCATAATCGCGCCCGCAGCCACTGCCACAAAGCCCGCCATGAGAGCGTATTCGATTAAGTCTTGACCCCGATTGTCCTTCCAGATTTTCATCCAAAGTGACAAGTCGCTCAACTGTCGGGAAATTTTCATTTCGTTTCCTTTTTTGGCGATTTCAAGAATTGCGGGCGGACCGGGAAACAAGGGAGCCATCCCAGGTCCGCCCACAGGAACAACTAGGAGCCGGTACCCGCGGAGGCCGTCATCACACTGCCCACCTTCGAGAAGATGATGCTGATGCTGGTCGCCACGTTCGGCATGATGGCGCCGGCGGCGACGGCCACAAAGCCGGCCATCAACGCGTATTCGATCAAATCCTGGCCACGGGTATCTTTCCAGATCCGGAGCTGCCACACGAGTTTCATAACGTTCTTCATTTTGTATTTCTCCTTAACGGTTTCGGTCTATTCTGATTTTTTCCGCCGCAACGACCTCAACGAATCGAGACGATTGAAGCGAAAGAGCCGGGCGGTGCCCGATGAGGTAAATTACGAGCCGGTGCCCGCGGAGGCCGTCATCACACTGCCCACCTTCGAAAAGATGATGCTGATGCTGGTCGCCACGTTCGGCATAATCGCGCCGGCGGCAACGGCCACAAAGCCGGCCATCAACGCATATTCGATCAAGTCTTGACCACGGGTGTCTTTCCAGATCCGCAGTTGCCACACTAGTTTCATAACGTTCTTCATTTGAATCTCCCCTCCTTCAGAGGAAGTCTTGTTTGGATGAATCGAATGTAAACCGATATCGTCTCCGGAGAAATTAGGGTTTTTCCTAAGTTTTTGCCCAAACCCCCTTAGGGTGGCTGTGCCCCGCCCGGTTCTCGTACTAAGCCCCCATTTGTAGGTATTCTAAAGCTCGGCTGGGAAACTGCCGATAGACGCCCTAAGTCTATTGGTATGAACCACTCCGCTGCCGCATCCCCGGTTTTCCCGTCCCAGGCGTTTCGGGGCTGGGCGCGTTGGGCGCTTCCTTCTCTATCGGATCTTCTGTTCGTGGCCCTGTTGTTTTGGCTGATTCTGTTTACGAATTCCGGTAGTTTAAACGGCCT
>JBBQQS010000350.1:0-5781 GCA_038215525.1 Bryobacterales bacterium | reverse complement strand
AACTCGCTCGGCTTCGCGGGCTGACAGCTCGTATCCCCCTCCCAGCAACGCCCCGCTGCCTCCATCACCATGCCGGAACTCATCTGCGGAAACTGATGCCGCCGGCCGGTGAAGCGCAACAATGGCCGATCCGCTGCGTCCTTGGCCGTGGGCGCGTGCTGGTTCGCCAGAGCCCCTGGCAACGTCCACGCAAAGCCGCCGCTCTCCAGTTGCACCGCCCGCAGATGCCGCCGCACGCGACCGTCGCCATCCGGCAGGGCCAGAGCCAACGCGCCCCGCGCCCCCGCTAGTCCTCCCGCCACCGGGGCCAGCGAGACCGGTGTGTCTCCACTCCAATCCCCACCGGCCGCGTCTTGCGCCCAGACAATCCGCGGATAGGCCATTGCTGGGTTCGCATGGGCCCAGTCTTCGGAATCTAGGTCAATCCCCAGCACCTTTGGATGCGCAGAGAGGATCGCCTCGATCAACTGCTCCACCCTCTTCTGCGCAAGCGGACTCCGCCGGTGAAAGACATTCTGATAATCCTGTTCCGTGATCGTCACCAGCAGAATGTCATTCGAACGCCGGCTCTCAACCCCCGTCATCAGCCGATCGACATCTGCCAACTCAAAGCGTCCATACAACTTCAGGTAGTTCGAGGCAAGAAAGTTCAAGCCGCCAACCAGGAAGATCACCGCAAGTGACCATTGATGCTGCCGCAGCCAGGCCGCCAAGCTCACTTTTTGCCGTCCAACGCCGCCAACAATACGGCTGAGTACAACTGCCGCGAGTCCACGCCTCCGTCACCAGTGGTCCACTTCTCCGCCAACGCCAGCGCCTCGCGAACACGCCTGCCCGTGGTGTCTTTCTCCGCCAAGGGAACCGCCACGATCAACTCGCGCTCTTTCTCGGCGACATAGAGCCCCCGCTGCAAGGCGGTGGCGCTCACCGCGCGACCCTCGGTATCCACCAAAGCCGGCAGCCCCGCCAGTCTCTGGTCGAGCAAGACCAACCGGCCGGTCCAGGCGCCGGCACTCCGGGCGCGTAACAGCACCGGGGGCATTGGCTTCGAACCGCTGAGATATTGCGTTAACTCGTCGAGCCATCCACCGGAGGGCGCACTTGCTTTCAGAGCTGGGATCCGCACGGATCCGCCACAAGGCGCGCTCGCGGGGCACGGCCGACGGAGTGTGCCACCGTCGTAGAGAGCTATCGAGATGCGGCTCCCCTCGACCGTCGGCGCCAGCGTATCGCCGGGAAACACCAATTGGCCCTCCGAAATCGGCGTATCGTTTTGACCTCGCCACTTACCCGTTATCCGATTCACGACGCCCGCTGGGTCAGCAGCCAGTAAAGACAGAAGCGCTAGCGTCAACATTGGCCAGAGGATAACACAAAGAATCGAGCCGGAATTGATGTTGGAACGCTATGTTCCGCTTTGCTACGTCCAAAGGCGAAATGCCCATTTCCGATGGCAAGGTGGACGGCGTTAAGGTGACGTTCACCGTAGCCACAGACCAATTGAAGGTGCTGCACAAAGGTACCGTAGCGGGCGATGAGATGAAGCTCAAAATCGAAATCGGCGAGCGGGAAACGGAGATGACGGCCAAGCGCTTGTAGTGATTGGAATTCCAACGGGTGAGTAAGTGGGTGATACCTTAGTAGGTCACGATTATGCCGCCCGAGCAGTGGGGAAAAGTTAAGAATCTCTTCGCCGAAGCGCTGGACCTGCCGGAGGACGTCCGCGCGGCCCTGATCGAGGAGCGCTGCCAGGGAGAGCCGGCGGTGCGGGCGGAAGTGTTGCGTCTTCTGCATTACTCGCCTTCCCGCGAGGGGCATCTGGACCGGGCACCGTTGTCACCTGGCTTGTTGCAGCAGGCCGCCCAGCAGGCGGCCAACTATACGCCGCTCCAAAATGGCGAAGTGCTCGCGGGACGTTTCCGGATCATTCGCCGCCTGGACGCGGGGGGCATGGGCGAAGTGTACGAGGCCGAAGACGAGAACCTGGCGAGCCGCATCGCCATCACGACCATTCGCCCCGAGATCGCCGTTGACCCGCAAGTGCTGGCCCGCTTCCGGCGCGAAGCGGGATCAGGGACCGGGATCAGGGACAGAGCCTCTATGATCCGCTTTTCTGGAAGGCCTCTGCTGGTACCCGGTGGCGGCCCTGCCACGAAGTACAAGCTGAGGCCGAGGCCGCGCTCCGCTGGTCAGAACGGGAGGAACCGTCACTAGACTTTCAGCGCCTTGCTTTCGCGGTCTACGATGCCGCTCGCAAGACCGGCCTGCTGGACCTCGCCTTGGCCGCCGAACGTCTGCGCGAAACTCACTGTGACGCCCGGCAGGACCGCGCCAATCTGCAGGCTTCGCTGGGGAACCAGGCGGTAATCCTGCAAGCCCGCGGGCAACTCGACGAAGCCATGGCCCTGCTGAAAAAGCAGGAGGCCATCTGCCGCGACCTGGGCGACCGCGCCGGTCTCTCTAGCTCCCTCGCGAACCAGTCCCTGATTCTGCATCAGCAAGGCGCGCGAGACGAGGGGCACCGGCGCAAGCGCGAAGCCTACCAAGGCTTTCGCGACCTCGGCATGCCCGTCGAACGCGACCAAGCCGCCGGGTTGCTCCGTAACCTATTCGCCGACGAGATCTAACGACCGCGCCGGCATGGCCCGGGCAGCCCCCGATGCAATCGGGGGGTGAAGAACTCAGATTTATCTAGTAATAGAATCAATCATTTGGCCTAAGGAAGAGCCAGAGCTAAAGCTCCGCGGGGGTTGAAGCCCGCCCCACACGGATAGCCGGTCCTCCCCCGGTTTTGCGCCGATGCGGGTCGCCTTTCTATTTTCCGGGCGGCGCGGGCCGATAAGTCACTACGAGTCGAGGGGGCCGACCCTCGACCTTTTTTCATGTCCCCGTTTACCCCCAAACCATCGACCTTCCGCAACCTGCTGGTGCGGCGTTTGCTGTTGTTGACCCTGGTATCGGTGCTGGTGATTTCGCTGTGGGGGGCGCGGTTTCTGGGCCGGCAGATGAAGTCAGCCGGGGAAGAGCACCTGCGGGAGTTAGCGCTGCGGGTGCGAGACGGGATGGGTGGCTACCTGACGCTGCACCGGGCGGCGGTGGAGGCGGCGGCGGCGCGGGGCCGGCTAGGGGCGTTGACGGTGGCCGAGGCGGGCCGGATCCTCGAAGAGACCGCGGCCATCTATCCGGGCTTTCTCACGCTGTTGATCACCGATGGCGACGGGCGAATCGTGCGGGCGGTGCGCCGCGGGGAAAAGAGCTTTACGCCGGGGCCCGGCAAGGATCGATCCGTGCAGGATCGCGAGTACTTCCAGCGGCCCCGGCAAACCGGACAGAGCTACCTTTCGGGGGTGTTTCAGGGCCGTGGGCTGGGCCGGGATGCGATTGTGGCGGTGAGCGCGCCGATGGTGGATGCGGGAGGGAAGTTTCTCGGGGTGGTGGAGGGATCGATCGACATCGCCCGGATCCCGATTCAACTGCCGAACGCAACGCGGGCGCCCATGGTGGTGGCGCGGGATGGGGCGGGACAAGTGGTCTATTCGAGCGCGCCGGCGGTACATCCGCCGCTGGAACGGTTTATACCCGGTATGGGGCAGCCGCCAGAGGGCGAACGGTTTGCATGGCCGGATCCCCAGCAGGCAGGCGCGGAACAGTACGCGGTGCAGTATGGGCTGACGATGGCGGGTTGGCGGGTGGTGGCGTTTTTACCGGCAAGCCAATTCAACCAGGAAGCGCTGGATTTCTACGGGCTGACCGCATTGATGTTGTGTTTGCTGGTGGGGTTGGCGTGGCGGGCAGCCAGGTTAATGGCGCATTCGATCTCGACGCCGCTAGTGACGATGGTGCGGCAGATGGAGGAGTACGACTTGAGCGCGCCGGCGGAGCGGCCGGGGGCGGCCGAGCATTACGCGGCGCGGGAGTTGAACCAGATTCAGGCCGCGTTTTTGCGGATGGGGGAGCGGTGGCACGCGGCGCTGAGGGAGAGGGACCAAGCATTGAGCAACCTGGACCGGCAGGTGAGCGACCAGACGCGGGAGTTGGCGGAGAGTGAGACGCGGTACCGGCAGATGGTGGAGCATTCAGGCGATCTGATCCTGAGGACGGACGCGGCGGGGCGGGTGACGTTTGCGAACGTGGCGGTGGAAAAGCTGCTGGGCAAAGACCTGATGGGGCGATCCTTGTTTGAGCAGGTGGACGCCCGGACGCGAGGCGAGATCCGGCGGCAGGTGCGGGAGCAGGTGCGGACGCGGACCCCCGCCATCTTCCTCGAATTTGCACTCCAGCCCGAAACAGGACCGGCGATTTGGCTTGGGCAGAGCAACCAATTGCTGCTGGATGAACAGGGCCGGGTGATGGGCTATCAGGCGATCGCGCGGGACATTACGTTGCAGAAGGTGGCCGAACGGGCCCTGCGCGAGGCGGAGGAGCGCTTTGCCTTGGCGGTGAAGGGCAGCAATAACGGCATTTGGGATTGGGATCTGCGCTCGGGCAGGGTGTACTACTCGGAGCGCTGGAAGCAGATGTTGGGTTGGGATGAGGGCACGGTGTGCGATCGGTTAGAGGACTGGTTCCGGTGGGTGCATCCGTCCGATGCGCGGGATTTGCGCAGGGACTTGAGTGCTTACGTGGAAGCGGGGGAGGGTTTGTTTGAGGCGGAGCACCGGGTGCGCCATGCGGATGGGACGTGGCGTTGGGTGTTGACGTGCGGCGCGGCGGTGCGATCGGAGAGCGGAGCGGCGCTGCGGGTGGCGGGTTCGACGTCCGATGTGACGGACGGCAAGCTGGTGGACGCGCTGACGGGGTTGCCAAACCGGCTGGCGGTTGTGGAGCGTTTGGATCGGCTGATCGCCCGGCGCAAGGAGGACGCGAGCCGCGAGTTCGCCCTACTGTTTATGGATCTGGACCGCTTCAAGCTGATCAACGACAGCCTGGGCCATCTGAAGGGGGACCATCTGCTGCTGGGCGTGTCGCGGCGGCTGACGAATGCGCTGGAGCGTCAATTCGACGTGACGGGCTGCGTGGGGAGGCTGGGCGGGGACGAGTTTGTGATCGTGCTGGACGATTCGCCAACGGCCGAGGTGGCCGTGCGGACGGCGCAGGCGGTGCAAGAGGAGATGACGGCGCCCATGCATATCGACGGCGGGTTGATCTTCACTTCGACCAGCATCGGGATTGCGCACAGCGGCACGGGGATCCGGAGCACCGAAGACGCGTTGCGCAATGCGGATACGGCCATGTATCAGGCCAAGACGGAGGGGCATGGAAAGTACCGGCTCTTCGACGAAAGCATGCATGCGCGGGCGATCCAGCGTTTGGAGCTCGAAACCGACTTGCGGCAGGCGCTCGAAGCGGGCGAATTCGTCCTGCATTATCAGCCGCAAGTGAATCTGCACACCGGACGGTTGGCGGGCTTTGAAGCTTTGGTGCGCTGGAATCATCCGCGGCGCGGATTGCTGGCGCCGGCGGAATTTATTCAGATTGCGGAAGAGAACCGACTGATTCTACCGCTGGGGCGGTGGGTGTTGGAGAACGGGTGCCGGCAGTTGGCGGCGTGGGACCGGGAGGACGCCGCGGCGAGCGAACTGACGATGAGTATCAATTTGTCGGCGCTGCAGTTTAGCGATCAGGGTTTGATTGCGAGCGTGGCGGCGATTCTCGAAGAGACCGGTTTACGGCCGCACTTTCTGAAAATTGCCGACACTGTCTTTATTTCCCAATAGGCCCAACTGTACTACATACTTGCCTTTTTTATCATATATCTTTTTAGCGACCGGCCCCCTGAGT
>JBBQQS010000349.1:0-5789 GCA_038215525.1 Bryobacterales bacterium | reverse complement strand
TCCTGCTGGATGGTCTCGAGGCGCGGTAGGACCTTGGCGAGTTCAGCCGGCTGGTTGACGGCCCAATCCTTCTGCGGAGCCAGGCGCAGGCGAGCGCCATTGGCACCACCGCGCTGGTCAGTACCGCGGAAGGAAGCGGCCGAGGCCCAAGCGGTGCGGACGAGTTCGGGGATAGTGAGGCCAGAGGCGAGGAGCTTGGCCTTCAGCGAAGCGATGTCCTTCGCATCGACCAGCTTGTGGGCGACGCGCGGGAGCGGATCCTGCCAGATCTGAGCTTCGCGCGGCACCTCGGACCCGACGTAGCGAGCGAGCGGACCCATGTCGCGGTGCGTGAGCTTGAACCAGGCCTTGGCGAAGGCAAGTTGAAACTCTTCGGGATGCTCGCGGAAGCGCATGGCGATGGTGCGATAGCTGGGGTCCATTTTGAGGGCCACGTCGGTGGTGAACATGATGGGCGCGTGGCGCTGCGAAGGGTCATGCGCGTCCGGGACGGCGTTGGCGGCCTGGTTGTCGGCGGGAATCCATTGGGTGGCGCCGGCGGGGCTCTTGGTCTTTACCCATTCGTAGGCGAAGAGGTTGTCGAGGTAGTTGTTTGACCATTTGGTGGGCGTAGTCGTCCAGGCGCCTTCGAGGCCGCTGGTAAGCGTGTCCTTGCCCTTGCCGGAGCCACAGTTATTCTCCCAGCCGAGGCCTTGCTTCTCGACGCCAGCGACGGCGGGTTCCGGTCCTAGGCACTTGGGGTCGCGTGCGCCGTGAGCCTTGCCAAAGGTGTGTCCGCCGGCGATCAGCGCGAGGGTCTCTTCGTCGTTCATAGCCATACGGCCGAAGGTTTCGCGAATGTCGCGGGCGGCGGCGAGGGGATCGGGGTTGCCGTTGGGGCCTTCAGGGTTCACATAGATGAGGCCCATCTGCACGGCGGCGAGGGGCTTGGCCAGCTTGCGGTCGCCACTGTAGCGCTGGTCGTCGAGGAACTTCTTTTCGGGGCCCCAGTAGACGAGTTCCGGCTCCCAGTCGTCGGCGCGGCCACCGGCGAAGCCGAAGGACTTGAAGCCCATCGACTCCATGGAAACGTTACCGGCGAGAACCATCAGGTCGGCCCAGGAGAGCTTTTGGCCATACTTCTGCTTCACGGGCCAGAGCAGGCGGCGGGCCTTGTCGAGGTTGCCGTTGTCGGGCCAGCTATTGAGGGGGTCGAAGCGCTGTTGGCCACCTTCGGCGCCGCCGCGTCCGTCCGCGGTGCGGTAGGTACCGGCGCTATGCCAGGCCATGCGGATGAAGAAAGGGCCATAGTTGCCATAGTCGGCGGGCCACCAATCCTGCGAAGTGGTGAGGACTTTCTGAATATCCTGCTTCACGACTTTGAGGTCGAGCGTGGCGAAGGCCTTCGGGTAGTTGAAGTCCTTGCCTAGGGGGTTCGATTCGGCGGAATTCTGCCGGAGAGGGGAAAGATCGAGTTTTTCGGGCCACCAGAACTGGTTGGGCTTCGGCTGTTGCGCCTGGGCAACGTTGGTTAACAAGAAAGGTACTGCGACGCCCGCGATGGCGATAAGCAGCGACTTCAGGTTTTTCTTCATTCAATTCTCCTTGATGAGAACGGGGGAGTCCGTTCCGCTCTCAGTGTAAGGGGAATAGTCGCAATTTGGCACTTATCGTTGGGATAGGCGGTTCCTATCGGCCCTTCACCTGGTGCTGTGACTCGAACGCAATCGCCTGAGCTCGTTCGCGTAAGCGACGGGTTAGGCTGGCCAAAGCAATCCAACCCGTGGCGGTGGGCCAACCCGCTGCTTAGGTGAATAGCTGGCGGAGTCCCCAGATGGCGGCGGCGAAGACCAGGGCGATAAAGGCCAGGGGCACCAAGGGATGGACGTTGTTCATCACCCGGAAAACGTTGCACAGTAACCCGACGAAGATCTGGGCCGGGTTCTGGGGGCTTTTGGAGTATTCCATAGCCGCCTTCACGACGAAGAAAACCGCGGTGTTGGCACCGAGCGTGGCGCGAGCAAGCCAGCCCGCGTTGCGCGGGGCGATGAGGTAGTTGCACTTGAGCAGGAT
This sequence comes from Bryobacterales bacterium, assembly GCA_038215525.1. GTDB lineage: Bacteria > Acidobacteriota > Terriglobia > Bryobacterales > Bryobacteraceae > JALHNI01. Next base: position 3,737 of record JBBQQS010000349.1, on the reverse strand, counting down.
GCGCTGCTTGTCGTCGGGGTTGTATTCGCCCTCTACCCAGTGCAGCTCGCGGTGGAAATCAAGGAGGCCAAAGTCATAAGTGGCGAAGGCCTTGCGCACCTGGCTGTCACCAAAGACTACGGTGTAGGTGGCGTCGGACTGTAGATAGATCAACGAGCGCACGACCACGCCGAAGGGCAGGAAGCGCAGGTTGCCATCGTAGTGCTTGCTGTAGAGGCCCTGGTCGCCGCCGAAGTCCTTGTTGTAGTGCGAAATGTAGAGTTCGTCGGTGTGCTGCATGGGCGTAATGACGTGAGTGGCGTCAAAGTGGCGCAGCATGGCCTGATGGACGATGGCATGTTGCCGGAGCTGGTCGATTTTTTGGATGACCGCCTCGGGCAGGGTGCGGACGTAAACGTGCTTGGAGGGCCGCTTCAACAGGTCTTCGCGGTAAGTGTCTTCCACCCAGGCGACGAGCGAGTTCATAGTGGCGCGGGCGTCTGGGTCGTCAAACCGGCCGAGGGTAGCGGGGAACAGCTTACTACCTTCACTTCGGGTCTCATCGTTCGAGAACGGGATGGCGTTGTTCATAGATTCTTGATTTTATGGTCCGCAAGCGCAGAATAGCGCAGCCAGATTACAAACGCGTAAATCGTTAGTAATGCGCCAAGAATTGCCCCGGTCGGTCCGGCCCCGACGCCGCCTACGGCCGCTCCGATCGCGGTGAGTAGTGCGCCGATGGATGGCGCGCACTTACCGGTGCGCCGCGGCCGCAGGGTGATCTCCATGATCAGCACGCCGAGGTTGAGCGCCACGTGCGCGGCGGCGAGCGGCCACCAGTACTGACGGAAGTCGGCATTGAGGAGCGCGCCGCCGAAGGCCGCCATGTTACCGAAGAGCATGGGATGCGAGGTCCAGGAGTAAGGGAAGGCTATGATCTTCCGGTGGGGCAGTCCGGCCAGCTCATGGCCGAAGTAGGTGCGGTCGGAACCGAGCACGCGGACGGCGAGGATGTTGAGCAGGAAGCCACCGGCGACGACGGTGAGCGAAAGCCAGTGGAGCGGAGCAGCCAGATAGACGCTGGCGAAGGCGAGGAGGGCGACGGTTTTGGCAAGGACCGCGTGGCGACGGAATTCGGCGAGGGGGATCGCGCGGTAACGGAAAGCGAGCCAGTAGAGGTAGTAGTGCCAGAAGCTCAGCGCGTAAACCGCAAGCGCCAGATTACCGCCGGGAAGGGTGACAAGGAGGACGATCGCGGTGAAGGCGACCTGGACCAAAACATAGTAGTGTCTGTCGCCGGGCACTCGGCTACAGCCGCCAATCGCTTGGCCGTTCAGCCGATAGGGAACTGGGCAACAGACAAACCACTACGCTTTGATAACACACTTCCCGCGGAGTTGAAGTGCGTTGCCTGCCGCTGGGCTAGCCGGCGGTGGCGGCTGCCAACTCCGGCTTCGCCAATCGCCAGTGTTTCTCGAGGACACCAAGGAGGTGACGCTGCCGGTCGGCGATCACTTCCGGTGTCCAGACTGTTTGCTGGAGGACCTGGGTCGTGAGAACAAAAGGGCAAGCTTCGCTGCTGCTGAAATAGGTCTCTTTCTTTTTGTCAAATTCATAATTGGAGGCAGAGCTGTTTTTTCGGTGGCTTAGAAGGGCAAGGTTGCCGAGTTTGTGCACCCATTGCGCCCGGAGTTCGGGCTCGGGAAACCATTGGCGCCACATGTCTCCGGTGGGCGTCTGTGGCAGCACGTGCTCCACCGAAATCTTGGAATAGATATATTCGGCTTCGCCACTGCTCAGCAGACTGTCGAGGCGCAAGAGGATGCTACGGCGGGTGGTGGCGTTGAAGCTCTGGTAGAAATCGCCTGCCAGGTGTTGGGAGATCTCCGTTTGCTCGCTAGGCGTCAGTTCGAGGGGAGAGTCGGGGGCGGATAGATCAGCCTTAAGGTCAATGGCTTTGGTGAGGCGGGAAAACCGCTCGATACGGTCGTTAATGCCGGCCCGTTGGATGGCTAAGCCAAAGGCCAACCGTTCGAGTTCACGAAAAAACGTGGCCATGGCGGCGCCGTCATTTCGATGCCGGATGGTGAAGGCCAGGGCAGGCGGAATCCAATCGGTGAAGTCCAACTGGTTTAGCCATTTCAGATGTTCGTTCACCAGCCTTTCCCCGGTGGTGCTCAGATAGGCCTCTTCTCGAATCTCTCCGAAGGCTTGCGCCATCGGAAGGAGCACGCAGTCAATTAAGCGCGTCGGTTCAGCTAACTCCGTCACGTGGTCTTTGAACTCTTTGAGTAAAGTCCCCTGTGACTTCGCCCGCCGGTAGACCATCCGGATGTGGCTGAACAGTTCGTTGAAAGCTTCGCGGCCTAGATCGACTTCGGAGTCTTCCCATTTCTTCGTGTAGGCCTCGCGTTCGGCGACGGGAATAGCGCCGAGAATGTCGGCCTTCAAGATGTCGGTCGGGTGGAGGGGGAGGCCCCGGCTGTTCAAAACGGAGAAGATTCGATAGGCCGCATCGAAGTCCGGGGTAGCTACGACAACGAGGTAGCAACGGGTGTTAAGGAACTCCGCGAGCCGGACGCGGTCTTTCTCCGGCAGCGTCGCCAGCCGGTGCTGGTAAAGTCTCGCGTTTTCACGGACGTTCGCCTGGCTGTCGGGCAACTGGTCCTCAAGCTTTAACAACGCCGAAAAGCCGTCTTCTCGCTGAATGTAGGTCTGGAAGAAGGCAGTGTCCCGCTCCCGAAGCGTGAGGCGGAAGCGGTCGCGGGTGCCGCGAATCGAGGCGCCCTTTTCGTAAAGGAGCGGGGTGATGTCCGCTGCCGTTTTCTCATCGACGTTAGCCCGGATGGCGGCTAAGAGAATGGTTAACGTCGTCAAGCGTTGCTGGCCATCCAACACTTCGGCGTCCGGCCCGGCATCGCTCTTAATGAGGACGATGCTGCCCAGAAAGTACGGAGGCATTTGCTCAACGGAACCGCCAGCCGTGGTGAGAGAACTGAGCAGGTCGTCCAATAGATTCTGGGCTTGCTCAGCCTTCCAAGAATAAGGCCGCTGGTAGCTGGGAATGCGAAAAACGTAGTCGTCGCTAAAGATTTTGAGGACTTGCTGCTCTTTTGCCTCAAGGGTTTTTGCCATGGATCAACCTTTCCTGGGGCGTTCCGAAACTCGCGCCCTACTACTAAGTGGGTTGAGCGGCCGAAAATTCTCATTTATTTTTTCGACCAGGAAAATCGATGGAATTCTGTTGACAAAGCGGGGCGGCCAGGCCGGCAAAGGGGTTTTTCCAACCGTATTTCCCGCTTGAGGATCGCAGTTGTCGCAAAGTACTACACCCAAATGAAATTTTCTAAAAATAAATGAGAATTTTACCCCGCGAAATCCACTTATTAGTGAAGTGTTTACTCTATTCGTTTTTCTCCGCATCGTGGACTGGATTCGACACCAGGTAAGGCTGCTGAAGTTGACGCCGCGCAGCCGCTCGCTCGGCCGCCGCGCCGAGGATTTGGCGCATCGCTATTTGCAGCGGCAAGGATACCAGGTAGTGGCGCGGAATTTCACCCCGCGCGGTGGCCACGGCGAGCTCGACCTGATCGCCTGGCATGGGGACCGGCTGGTGGTGGTAGAGGTGAAGAGCCGGCAGAGCGATGGGTTTGGCTCGCCCGACCGCGCGCTCGACGAGGACAAACGGCGTACCCTGTTCCGGGTGGCGCGCGAGTTTGCCCGGCGGAGCGAGGTGCCGTGGGATCGCGTGCGCTTCG
>JBBQQS010000348.1:0-5818 GCA_038215525.1 Bryobacterales bacterium | reverse complement strand
GGGACGATTATTGGCAGCTAAGCTGCGTATCGGCAGCTAAGCTGTCAAAATAGAAACACCATGACGACAGTTAAGGAAGTGGAAGCACACATTCGCTCGAAGATGGAAAAGACGGTTCTCGACTTGCAGAACGACGTCTCTTCGCTACGCACCGGACGCGCCAACGTCGGCATGCTCGATAGCGTGAAGGTGGATTATTACGGAACGCCCACGCCGCTGAATCAGGTAGGCAACATGAGCGTGCCCGAGCCGGGGTTGATCGCGATCCAGCCCTGGGACGCCACGTTGATCGGGCCGATCGAGAAAGCCATACGCACCGCCGAACTCGGCTTGAATCCGGCCAACGACGGAAAGCTGATCCGCATTCCGATTCCGCCGCTCAATGAGGAACGCCGCAAAGAGATCGTAAAGCGCCTGCATGTGATCGCCGAGCAACACCGCGTCGCGCTGCGCAGCGAACGCCGTGACGGCAACGAAAAGCTCAAGAAGCTGCTGAAAGACAAGACCATCAGCGAAGACGACGAGCGCCGCGCCCTCGAAGAGATCCAGAAGCTCACCGATGCTCATATGGCCAAGGTGGACGCGATTGCCAAGGGCAAAGAAAAAGATATCCTCGAAGTGAAGTAGGCATGAGCACGGTCGCCCTGGTTCCGATTGCAGAGTACCTCCGGCGCACGGAGAAGCCCAATTGCGAATACCGGGACGGAGCCTTACATCCTAAAGCCATGCCCACCTCACTCCACGCGTGGATGCAATCGCTGTTGATTTTTCTACTCACCAGCCGCGGCAAACCGGCGTTGGCTGAGCTTACTTTGCGGGTGACTCCTTCCCGGTTCCTGATCCCAGACGTGGCCGTGGTAGAGCGGCTGCAGTTCCCTTACCCGACCCAAGCTCCCGAGCTTTGCATTGAGATTCTCTCGCCCGACGACTCGTTGCAGGCCACACTCGACAAGCGCCAGGAGTATCACGCTTGGGGAGTGCCCACTTGCTGGGTGATCGATCCCGTGAAGCAGAAAGCCTGGCAAAGTTCGGCTGGCAGCGAAGCCCAGTTGGCTACCGGAACGCTCCATTCGGGCGGCCTGTCCCTGGAGATCAACGAACTCTTCTCGGCTCTTCCGAAATAGCTTACCCAAGCCACACGTCCGGCGGGGTTGGTATAGTGAGACTGGCTGCATGAACCTGCCCAATGCACTAACGCTGCTGCGTATCTTCTTTGTGCCCCTGCTAGTCGCCGCGCTTGTGCAACGGAGAGTAGAGTGGGACGTGCTTGGCTTGCGCTTGGCCAGCGAAATGTTCGCGCTGTGGATCTTCCTCGCGGCGGCCCTGACTGACCTGCTGGACGGCTACCTCGCCCGGCGTTGGGGACAGATCACCACCGTGGGCACGCTGCTCGACCCAATTGCCGATAAGATGCTGATTTCGGCCGCGCTGATCTCACTGGTGCAATCCGGCGACGTCCCCGCCGGCATCACTATTTTGCTGATTGGCCGCGAGTTCGCCATCTCCGGACTGCGCAGCATCGCCTCGAGCGCTGGCTACACCATCAAGGCCAGTGACCTCGGTAAAACCAAGATGGTCTTCCAGGTGCTGGCTATCTCGCTGGTGATTCTCGCCAAACGCTACCCGGCCTTGACCGATGTCGCGGGCTGGAGCATGTGGGCAGTCGTCTTCTTCTCCATCGCTTCGGCGCTGAGTTACTTCGCCAAGTTCTGGGGCAAGGTGGATGCGCACGTGAAGGAAAACCGGCGCCGTCAGTTCCTGATCCTGGAGCGCCGGCGCAAGCGGTCTCGCGCGGCCGCCAGCGGAGCCTGAGATAATAGAGAGCATGAAGAGACTTCTTGCTCTGTCGCTCCTGGCTCTCTCGCTCATCGCCCAGAACCGCCCGCCCAGCGTCCGTGCCAACGGCGAGGGCGTTGTTTCCGCGCAGCCCGATGTCGTGCGGATCAGCCTGACCATCATGACGATAGCCACTACGGCTTCCGAAGCCGCCGACCAAAACGCCACGGTCTCGCAAGCTGTCACGGCGCGCGTAAAGGGGTTGGTGGGGACGAACGGCGAAATGCGAACCACCGGCTACTCGGTCAATCCGAACTACCGCTCGAATCCCACGGGCGGCAATACGCTCACCGGATTCTCTGCGAGCAACACCCTGGAAGTGACGGCCTTCGACCTCAACCTGGCGGGCCGCATCATCGACGCCGCGGTGCAAGCCGGGGCCACGTCGGTTAGTGGGCTGCGCTTCGGTCTGCGAGACTCGACGCCGCAAAGGCGCGAGGCGTTAAAGCTCGCCACCCAAGTGGCCCGCGCCGATGCTACTGCGATTGCTGAAGGCCTCGGAGTGCGCCTGGGAGCCATTCTGGCCGCGGATGAGGGCTCAACGGTGAACTTCTTTAACCCGGCCGACGCTCGTGCGAGTGTGGGCGCCATGGCGACGACCTTCGACACGGGCTTGGTGGAAGTCCGCGCGACAGTGTCGCTTGAGATTGCCATTTCCCAATAGTCCCGCACTTAAGATATAGTTACACAAGTAAATTCTTAAGGGGCGGTCTCTTTCGTATGCGCTTACGCGTTCTCTCTGGACTCTTATTGACTCTTCTGACGACATTGAGTCCCGCACAGGAAACCCGTTCGATGATGTTCGGCCGCGTTCTCGATCCGCAGGGGGCGTCCATTGTGGGAGCCAAGGTGCGGGTCCGCAATGCGGAAACCGGGGTCTCGATTAGCCTCAATACGAACAATACTGGCTACTACGAAGCCAACCTGCTATTGCCCGGGACCTATGAGCTCATTGCCGAAGTGGCGGGCTTCAAGCGGATGCTGAGGAAGGGCGTCACTTTGCCCGTGTCCTCGCGACTGGAGGTGGATCTGCCGATGGAGATCGGGGGCAGCACGGAGACGATATCCGTGACGGCGGAAGCCCCGCTGCTCGAAACCAATGCGGTGAGTTCCGGCCGCGTGATCGATAACAAGTCGTTGATGGAACTGCCGGTGATGGGCAACTCGGCCATGTTGCTCGTCAAACTGGCGCCCGGCATTCAGACGGGTGGCGTGAATAATTACCTCGCGCTGCACTCGAACGCCGGCGGGTCGGACTATTCGGTGGGTGGCAACATCGGCGGCAATTCGTGGACTTTGGATGGGTCACCCAACCAAGGGCCGGGTCGCCGTACGGCTTACTTGCCCTACACCGACGCCGTGGCCGAGTTTAAGGTGGAAACCAATAACTTCGACGCCGGCATCGGCCAATCGACGGGTAGTGCAATTTCGATGATTTCGAAGTCCGGCTCGAACGACTTTCACGGCACAGCTACTTGGCAACATTGGCAGCAGCGCTGGCAGGGCACACCGTTCTTCGTGAAGCAAAATTACTTCCGGCGCATTGCGGCCGCGGATGCGGCGGGTAACGCGGCTTTGGCCAGTCAACTACGTGGCACCGATAAACAGCCCACTGGCCGCTCGAATAACTGGGGCGCTTCGGGCGGCGGCGCCGTAATTATCCCGAAGCTTTACAATGGCCGCAATCGGCTATTCTGGTTTTTCACTTACAACGCCTTTAAAGACGTGAAGGTCGAGGACGCGTCGCAATTCAACCGCACCGTGCCGTCCTTGAAGGCGCGTGAAGGCGACTTCAGTGACATGCTGAGTATCCCGAATAGCAGCCGCTTTGTCGTGCATGATCCCACGTCGGTCGCCCGCGATCCCAGCCGTCCGAATAACTTTGCGCGCGTTCCCTTCCCCGGGAACATAATTCCCAAGAGCCGCTTCGCCAACCCTTCGCTGGACCCTATCCTGGCCCTCTACCCCAAGCCCAACGTGGCCATTCCGGCCGGACAGGATCCGGTGAATAACTACCTAGCTTCGCAGACGCCTTATAACTGGGATTACTATGCTTATTCGAATCGCATGGACTATCAGATCAACGACAAATGGCGTATGTTCGGCCGCTGGAGCATCAATAACTTCGGGCCCGAGGACCGGGGGGATTGGACTTACGAAACCGCGCGCGGCCTAAATCTCGGCGGCTTAGTCCGGAATAACAAGGGCGGAAATTTCGACTTAGTCTATACCCAATCACCCACCACGCTTTGGAATATCAACGTGGCCATGAATCAATTCCGGGAGTTGAGTATTCAACCCAAGGCCCGCGAATTTAAGCCCTCGACGATTGGCTTGCCCGGCTATCTCGACCAGAAGGCCGGCGACTTGGGGATTCTGCCGCAAATGGCGATCGCTGGTTATTCCACCATCAGCCCCGGCGGATTCAGCACACCCACGCGCACCCGCCAGACGACGGTGAAGGCGGAAGGCACCTTCATTCGCCGCAATCACTCGATTCGCGTGGCCTTTGACAATCGGAACCAATTCCGCACGGGCGGCGGCGGCGGCAATACTTCGGGTAACTTCTCCTTTAATCAAAATTACGTGCGGCGCAACGACGACGGCTTCACGCCGGCAAGCGACCTGGGCCTTGGCATGGCCGCATTTCTTCTGGGTATCCCCAGCAGCGGCAGCGTCGCGACGAACGATACTTACGCGACGCACACCCCTTACTACGCATCTTTCGTGCAGGACACGTGGCGCGTTTCGAGCAAACTTACGCTCAGCCTAGGCCTACGCATCGAGTATGAGCGCGGTGCCACCGAACGGTATAACCGGATGATCGGCAACTTCGACCCTAACTATGTGCCGCCGTTTGCGAGGGTGGCGGAGGCGGCTTACGCGCGAAGCCCGATTCCCGAGTTACCTGCCAGCCAATTTAAGGTAATCGGTGGAAATACCTACCTAGGCTCGGGCGGCTCTCCGCGTCAGCTCTATAAAAACGAGTTGATGTGGCTGCCCCGCATTGGCGTCGCCTATCAAGTGAATAAGAAGACGGTGCTGCGCGGCGGCTACGGCACGTTCTTCGACACCATCAACGTCTTGAACTTCGGGCCGGACCAATTCGGCTACTCGCGATCGACGAACATGATCGTGTCGAACGACTTCGGTCAGAGCTGGAATTTTTCCGGTAACGCGAACCCCGGCAATGGCGGCAGCCCGCTGCGCGATCCTTTCCCCGTGCGCTCCGACGGCACGCGGTTCGACATCCCGACGCGCGACGCGCTGGGTGGATTCGGCCGCCAGGGTCGCGGTTTCAATTACACGGCTTTCAATCAGCCCCATGCGCGTCAACAACGCTGGCAGATGGGGCTCCAACGCCAACTCGGCACGCGGATGGTGATTACGGCCTTCTACCAGGGCTCTTACTCCGATCGCATCTCGCTGGGGCAGACGCAATCGCCCTTGGCCAGCCAGTATTTCGCGACCGGCACGGTGCGCAACGACGCCAATGCGAATAACCTGAACGCCAACGTCCCCAACCCGTTCTTTGTCGGAAATTTCAACCGCGCCGATTTCACGCCGTTGGTTTGGGCCGACATGAATACGAACGGTTTCTTCACGTCTCCGATCATTCGAAAAAGCCAGTTACTGCGCGCCTTCCCGCAAATGAATGGCGTGACGAATAACACCGAGTTTTCCTCCTACACGCGCGCCGATGAGTTCCAATTTTCGTTCGAGAAACGTTTCTCCTCCGGCTGGAACTTGAACGTGGGTTACACGGCACTCAAATTACGCGAAGCCGACTTCTTCGCGAATGAATTCGACAAGACGCGCACGGAGCGACCTTCGAACGATGGCCGCCCGCATCGGATCACCATGACGGGTGTCTACGAATTGCCGTTTGGCAAAGGTCATCGTTTCCTGGCCAGCGCGCCGCGGGTGGTTGACCTGTTGGTGGGCGGTTGGCAAGCGGCGGCCACTTACGAATTCCAGCCGG
>JBBQQS010000347.1:0-5828 GCA_038215525.1 Bryobacterales bacterium | reverse complement strand
GACCTTATCCGTGGAAATCTCAAACAGCGCCTCATCGCGCTTCACGGCATCGCCCGGCTTCTTGAGCCATTTGGTCAGCGTCGCCTCCGTGATGCTCTCACCCATCTGCGGCATGATCACGTCGATGGATCCAGCGGCGGCAGCGGGCGCCACAGGAGCCGGCGCCACTGGGGCCACAGCAGCCGGAGCGGCCGGCGCAGGCGCCGACGCAGGAGCGGGAGCGGGAGCGGCCACGGCAGCCGGTGCCGCCGCACCCGATGTGCCATCTTCAATCCGCGCGACCACCGCGTTCACCGCCACCACCTGGCCCTCTTCCACCAGAATGGCGGACAGAATGCCCGAGACTGGCGACGGAATCTCGCTATCCACCTTGTCGGTGGAGATCTCAAACAGCGGCTCGTCGCGATTCACCTTCTCGCCCGGCTTCTTCAGCCAACGCGTAAGGGTACCTTCAACAATGCTTTCGCCCATTTGGGGCATGATGACATCGATCATGAAAAGCTCTCCTGGGGAACAAGAATCTCGGTGTGAAACTGCTGGGCGAAGTGGCGGACTAGCCCGGCCACCACCTCGGATTTACTCGCCCGCGCGCCTTCCGCCCGCATCGAAGTGACGGGCAGGGCGAGACCGCAAGGCACGATATGGCGGAAGTCATCCAAATTCGTATCGAAGTTCAACGCGAAGCCATGGGTGGTTACCCACCGGCTCAGGTGCACGCCCATCGCGGCCACCTTCCGGCCGTCGATCCAGACGCCGGTCTTGCCGTGCCACCGCTCGGCCACCAGGCCGCAATCAGCCAAGGTATCGATCAGCAACTGCTCCAGCGCCCGCAAGTAGGCACCCACGTCGCGCTTCCATTCTCGCAGATCGAGGATAGGGTAGCCGACGATCTGGCCGGGCCCATGGTAGGTGACGTCGCCGCCGCGGTCGATCGTCTCATAGGCGATTCCCAAGGCGGCTAGTTCGGCGGGCGAAGTGAGGAGATTCTCGTCGTGCCCATTGCGGCCCATGGTGACCACCGGCGGGTGCTCAACAATGACGAACTGATCCGGGATCTCGCCGCGTTTGCGACGCTCCGCCAGGGCGCGCTGCCGCTCCCAGGCTTCGGCGTAGGGGACGAGCCCCCAATCATGATACTCACAGGTGCGCATTTAGGCGTTGATCGCCAACCCGTGCACGGCGTTAAAGGCTTCGCCCAGCGCTTCATACTGCGTGGGATGGGCGTGGATGGTATTCATCATCGTCTCGACCGTCGCTTCGGCTTCCATCGCCGTCACGGCTTCGGCGATCAGCTCATAGCCGTGGTGCCCGATGATATGGACACCCAGGATCTCGCCAAACTTCTGGTCGGCCACGATCTTCACGAAGCCCTCGTGGTGGCCCACAATCGACGCCTTGCTATTGGCCGAGAAGGGGAACTTGCCCACCTTCACGTTATAGCCCTGCGCCTTGGCCTGCGCCTCCGTTAGCCCCACGCTGCCGATGCCCGGCGCCGTGTAAGTCGCGCCCGGAATGCGATTCCGCTTGATCGGCGTCACCGGCTTGCCTGCGATGTGCGCGATGGCCACCATGCCTTCGGCCGTTGCCACGTGGGCCAACTGCGGCGTACCGGCGACGACGTCGCCAATCGCGTAGACACCCGGCTCGCCCGTCTCCTGATTCGGGCTCACTTTGATGAAGCCGCGGTCGAGCTCAATTAACGTGCCTTCGGCCCCGATGTTCTCCGTATTCGGCTTGCGGCCCACGGCGATCAGGAGCTTGTCGAACTCCATCATCTCCACCTTGCCGCTCGACAGCGTTACCTGCAGCTTCACGCCCGTGCCGGTCCGCTCAATGTTTTCGGCCTTCGCGCCGCACTCCACCCGAATGCCGATCTTCTTGAAGTGGCGCTCGAGCTCCTTGCTCACGTCCTCATCTTCCACGGCCACCAGGCGCGGCAGCATCTCGAGGATCGTCACTTCGGAGCCGAAGCGGCGAAAGATCGAAGCGAACTCGCAGCCCACGGCGCCCGCGCCGATGATGCCCAGGTTCTTGGGCACGCTCTGCAAGTTCAGGATTTCGATGTTCGTCAGAATGAACTCGGGGTCCGCCTTCAGGCCCGGGATCATGCGGGCTTCGGAACCAGTGGCGATTACGAACTTCTTCGCTTCAACCATCTTCTTCGTGCCGTCGGCCGCCGTCACTTCCACTTGGCCCGGCCCGGCCAGCTTGCCATAGCCGGCAATCACGTCCACCTTGTTCTTCTTCATCAGGAACTCGATGCCCTTGGCGTGCTTGGAGACAATCTGCCCCTTGCGCGCGACGACCTTGGGATAGTTCAGCTTCGGATTCTGGCATTCCACGCCTTCGTCCTCACTGTGGACGAAATAGTCCCAAACGTCGGCCGAATGCAACAGGGCCTTGGTAGGCACGCAGCCCACGTGGAGACAGGTGCCGCCGAGTTTGGGGTCTTTTTCAATGAGAGCCGTCTTAAGGCCGTACTGACCGGCGCGTACCGCCGCCGAGTAGCCGCCTGGTCCAGAACCGAGAATCACGACGTCGTAGGACATTCCATTCCAGTGTAACAAAGTGCCTTTTGCCCTCAATTTGGGTGAACATTTTTTCTTCGGGCACGTAAGGAATTAATTGATGGTGAGGAGTGTCCAAGAATGCCGGCAGTTGCAGTAGACTCATGGGGAATGGCCGGACATGACGTCACTCGCTTACTGCTCGATTGGAGCCAGGAAGGCAGCCGGGAAGCCCTCGATGCGCTCACGCCTCTGGTGTACGACGAACTGCGCCGTCTGGCCGGGGCTTATCTGCGCCGTGAACGGCACGACCATACTCTCCAAAGCACCGCCCTGGTCCACGAGGCCTACCTCAAGCTGATTGACCAGCGCAGTATCCGCTGGCAGAATCGCGCCCACTTCTTCGGCGTCGCCGCCCAGATGATCCGCCGCATTCTGGTGGACCATGCCCGCAGCCACCAAGCCAAAAAGCGCGGTGCCGGCGCCGCCGCCCTCTCGCTCGACGAAGCCCTCGGTGTGCCCGGCACTCAGAAAGATGTGAACCTCGTCGCGCTCGACGACGCCCTCGCCCAGCTCGAGAAGCTCGACCCTCAACAGAGCCGCGTCATCGAACTGCGCTACTTCGCCGGCCTCTCGATTGAGGAAACGGCTGAGGTGATGTCGATCTCGCCGGCCACTGTGAAGCGCGAATGGAGCACGGCCCGGGCGTGGCTCTTCCGCGAATTGAACCGCACCGGCGCCCCGATGCCATGAGCCCCGAAGAACGCTGGCAGTGCGTCAAGACAATTCTTGCGGAAGCCTTGGAGCGGCCCTTTGCCGAGCGTGCCGCCTTTCTCCACGAAGCTTGCGGTGACGACACCCAGCAACGCCTTGAGGTGGAGAGCCTGCTGCTGGCCGACGGCGATGCCGGCGACTTCCTCAATCAACCCGCCATCGAAAGCTCCAACGCTGTCGGCTTACGCCTAGGACCCTACCGTATGTTCGAGGTGATCGGGCAGGGAGGCATGGGCGCCGTGTACCGGGCCGTCCGCGACGACGACGAGTTCCAACAGGAAGTCGCCATCAAGCTGATCCGCCGCGGCGTCAATTCCGACTATGTACGGTCACGCTTCCTGTATGAGCGGCAGATCCTAGCCTTCCTCAATCATCCGAACATCGCGCGCCTGCTCGATGGCGGCACCACCGAAGATGGCCTGCCTTACTTCGTCATGGAGTTTGTGGAAGGCCGCGCCATCGACGACTATTGCCAGCAACACCAACTGAACCTGCCCGCCCGCCTGGAGCTCTTCCTAAAGGCCTGCGCGGCCGTAGAATACGCCCACCGCAACCTGATCGTCCATCGTGACCTAAAGCCCTCGAACATCCTCATCACCGCAGATGGCACGCCCAAGCTGCTCGACTTCGGCATCGCCAAGCTCCTGCTGCCAGACCATCCCCAACTCGCCCCCGCGCAAACCTCGATCCTGATGCGCGCCCTGACGCCCGACTACGCCAGCCCCGAGCAAATCCGCGGCGAGCCCGTCAGCACCTCTACCGATGTCTACTCGCTCGGCGTGCTGCTTTATGAACTCCTCACCGGCAAAAAGGCCCATCGCTTTGAGACGAATACCCCCGGCGAAATCGAGCGCGTGGTCTGCCACGTACAAGCCGTACGCCCGAGTTTGCTCAACAAAGAGCTCGCCGGCGACCTCGACCAAATCCTCCTGAAAGCCCTGGAGAAGGACGCCGCGCTGCGGTATCCTTCCGTCGAGCAGTTTGCCGAGGATATTCGCCGCTATCTCAGTGGCCAGCCCGTCAGCGCCCGTAGCCATACTCTCTTCTATCGGGTCGGCAAGTTCGTCCGCCGCCGCAAGGGCGTCGTCCTCGCGGCGGCAGCGATCTTGTTCACCTTGCTCGGCGGCATCGCCGCCACCACCCGCGAGGCCCGCATCGCCCAACGCCGCTTCAACGATGTCCGCAAGCTCGCCAATTCCCTGATCGTAGAGCACGACGCCTTCGCCCTCATCCCCGGCAATACCGCCCAACGCGGCCGGCTGGTGCAGCAGGCCCTCACCTTTCTCGACGACCTCTATCAGGACTCCAGCTCCGATCCGCAAATGCAGCGCGAATTGGCCGTCGCCTACGAGAAAATGGGCGACGTGCAAGGCCGTGCCGATGGGCCCAACCTCGGCAACACCCAGGCCGCCATCGAGAGCTACCGCAAGAGTCTGCTGCTTCGCGAAGCTCTGGCAAAAGGCGCGGGCGGCGAGGCCGAACTCTCCGGCATCTACCTGCGCCTTAGCGGCGCGTTGAAAGTGGCTGGCCAGTTTACCGAAGCCATCGCCTGCGATAAGAAAGCGCTCGAGATCCGCGAACGTCTGGCCGCCGCCAAGCCCCACGACGTGGCCACCTTGCGCGCCATGGCCGAAAGCTACTCCTCCCTCGCCATCGGCTTGACGCAAATCGGCGATTGGAGCGGCACGCTGCTCTATCGCCACAAGTCGCTCGCCGCCTATCGGGAGGTAATCGCCGCCGGCTCACCCACCCCTGAGGACGTAAATGGCCTTTCCCTCGCCTACATGCGCATGGGCAACATCCTTACCCGCGAGAAGCAGTACGACGAAGCCGTGCAAAACCTGAACCGCGCCATGGAAACGGCGCAAAAAGGCCTGCGCGACTTCGGCCGCAACCAGCCCCTACGGATGGCGGAAACTGCCGCCATGCGCTCGCTCGCCAACCTGGAACTCGAGCGCGAGCGGCCCGACGCGGCCATCCGCCACTTTCAGGCCGTCAACCAGATCTACCGCCAGATGGTCGCTGCCGATCCCGATGAGTTCCGGGTGCGCTCCATGCTCGCCGCCACCCATCATCGCCTGGGCCAAGCCTGGCTCCAGAAGAAAGACACCGAACGCGCGCTTGAAGACTTTGAGACCGGCCTCACCATGCGCCGTCAACTCGCCGAACGCAATCCCGCCAATGCCGGCGCACAGGGCGAAGTGGCGGAGAGTTTAGCGGCCATGGCCGAGCTATTTGCGATGCGAGGCGAAACAGCCCGTGCTCGCGAGTGGTTTCTCAAAGCCAAATCGGCGCTCACGAAACTTGGGGCCGAGGGCCGCGCGAACTCCGCCAGCCGGGTGATCCTCGAGCGCGTGAATCAGCAGCTTAGTGCGCTTTAGTAAATAGGAAATAGTCGTGCGCCGCGCGGGCGATCTCGGCGATCACCCGCTCGCGCTTCGCCACCGGCTCGTCCGACGCTTTCACAAAAACTGCGATCGCCACGTGGCCCGCGTCGCCCGGTAACCGGATAATCCCCACATCATTGGTGGTGCCGCCAATTGACCC
>JBBQQS010000346.1:0-5839 GCA_038215525.1 Bryobacterales bacterium | reverse complement strand
CGCCTTCCGCCGCCGCCTTCAATGCGGCGTTAAGCTCGACGTCGGTCGCGTCGCTCTTCAACTCCACCACTAAGTCCACCACCGATACGTTCGGCGTGGGGACGCGCATCGCGTAGCCGTCCAAGCGGCCCTTTAATTCTGGCAGCACCAGGCCAATGGCCTTCGCTGCGCCGGTCGACGTGGGAATCATGTTGATCGCCGCCGCGCGCGCCCGGCGTAGGTCGGGGTGCGGCAGGTCCAGCACATGCTGATCGTTCGTGTAACTGTGAATCGTCGTCATCGAGCCTTTCACAATGCCCCACTTCTCATGCAGCACCTTCGCCACCGGGCCCAAGCAGTTCGTCGTGCACGACGCGTTCGAGATGATGTTGTGCTTGGCCGCATCGTAGGCCTTGTCGTTCACCCCGAGCACAATCGTCAGGTCCTCGCCCTTCGCGGGCGCCGAGATGATTACCTTCTTCACCGTGCCCTGCAGGTGCTTCTTGGCCTGTTCCGCATCCGTGAAGCGCCCCGTGGACTCGATCACCACTTCCACCCCCAGGCTCGACCAATCGATGGCCGCCGGGTCCTTCGTTTCAAACACCTTGATCGTCTTACCGTTCACCGTAATCGAATGGGTGTCATGCGTCACCGGCAGGCCCAGCGGACCCAGCACGGAATCGTACTTCAGCAAGTGCGACAACGTATGGTTGTCGGTCAGGTCGTTCACCGCGACGATCTCAATCGCCGGATTATTCAAGGACGCACGAAATACATTGCGGCCGATGCGGCCGAAGCCGTTAATGCCTACTTTGATTGCCATTTTTCTGCTCAATAACTCCTGGGAAACTTAGGTGGTCATCCTCAAGGTTACCAGTTGATCATTTGGATTGCATGAAACCCTGCTCCAACCCCCACGCTACAATAGAGGCATGCCGATGTATGAATATCGTTGCCCCGACTGTGACAGCCGCTTTGAAAAACTGCGTCGCATGTCGGAAGCCGAACAACCCGCCGAGTGCCCGAAGTGCCAATCGAAAGACGCCAACCGTCAGCTATCCGCCTTCGCCGCCGTCGGCGCCGGTAGCAGCAGCGAAATGCAAATGGGCGGCGCCTGCGCCCGTCCCGGCTGCGGACCCACCGGCTGCGGCGGCGCCTGGAAGAACTAACCCATCGCGCCACCTTACAGTACGCTTGGTCCCCGGCTTCCTTCCTCCATATTCCGCTCAAGTGCCCGCTCAAGTGCCCGCTGGAAGCCCCAAAGAAGCCAGCACAGAAGCCCACCGAAGCCCCGCAGCCCGACAGAAGCCCCGACAGAATCCCCATAAATAAATCAAAACAAACCACTTATCCATCGAACGGGGGCATCCACGCGCATCCCTGGGTTTCCCCATAAACTTCAGAGAATAATGCACCTACGCGGAATGTGAAATCCCATGCGGCACCAATCTGACTCACCGAAGGATTGGAGTGGGGCCCCGACTAACCCCCCGTCACAGCAAATTGATGTCCAGTCTAAGTCATATCAAAAAATAGACTTATCCCCTTCAACCGCCCTCTCAGCCCACCCCTTTTTTGCACCCCCATGTCAAAATGGAGTCATGCCCTCCCCAACCCCCGCTCTTCATGCGGTGGGGGCGAGAATCCGCTTGCTGTTTTCATGCGCCCAATAGAATCAACGACTCCCGGGTTCGTTTCGTCAAACAGTCAGTCCCCGCCGTCAGGCTGGGGGTGGCAACCCGAGTCAAGGCCGACCGCTTTGGCCACTCAGAACGAACGCCCAAGAAAGGAAAACGGGACCAAAACCCTGCACCGCGCACGGTCCCGATAATAAACTGAAGATATGAATCGTCTGCTTCTCACTTGTTGGATCAGCGCCGCCCTCGGGCTGGCCCAAACTCCCGCTGCCCCGAAGACGCCCGTCCCCGCTAAGCCCGTCGTGGTAGCCAAGCCGGCCCCGGCCAAGCCGCCAGCGGTCGTGGCCAAGCCAGTGGTCGCGGCCAAGCCGGTCGTACCCGCCAAGCCCAGACCCGTCGCCCCACCCCCCGCTCCCCCCGAGCCCGACCGCGACCCCGGCCTCTACGCCGACTTCGACATCGTCCAAGGCACCGAGAGCCTCGGCCGCATCGTCATCAAGTTCTACGAAAATGAAATGCCCATCACCGTCCACAATTTCGTCGACCTCGCCCGCGGCACGAAGCTCTTCACCGACCCCAAAACCCTTCGCCGCGTCAAGCGCCCCCTCTTCAACGGCCTCGTCTTCCATCGCGTCATCCCCAGTTTCATGATCCAGGGCGGTGACCCGCTCGGCACCGGCTTCGGCGGTACCGACGCCATCCAGGACGAGTTCCACCCCACGCTTGCCTTCGACAAGCCCTACCTCCTCGCCATGGCCAACGCCGGCCCCGGCACCGGCAGCAGCCAATTCTTCATCACCACCCAAACCCAGCGGCTGCCCGAGTATTTGAACGGCAAGCACCCCATCTTCGGCATCGTCACGGAAGGCCAGGAAGTCGCCGAGAAGGTGGTCAATGTGCCCGCCGGCGAAGGCAACAAGCCCAATGTCCCCGTCGTCATGAAGACGGTCACCATCAAGCGTTTCCCGAAAGGCACTCCCATCTGGCCGGTCACCGCGCCCGCCAAGCCCACTGCCCCCAAGCCCCCAGTTCCCAAGTCCCCAGTTCCCAAGCCTGCCGCTCCGGCGCCCAAGCCCGCGATGAAAAGGCTGTGATCGCCCGCATTCTGTCGTTGCAAGTGGGCCTGCCGCAACTGATGGATCCTCATGGCCAACCCTGGACTACCGCCACCTTCAAGGACCCGGTGGAGGGTAAAA
The DNA here is from genome assembly GCA_038215525.1 of Bryobacterales bacterium. Lineage (GTDB taxonomy): Bacteria > Acidobacteriota > Terriglobia > Bryobacterales > Bryobacteraceae > JALHNI01. The sequence goes on along the minus strand of JBBQQS010000346.1, from coordinate 3,027 downwards.
TTGCCCTCACTCTAACCGGCTTGGCCGGCGATGGCTCCGCCGACCTTGAGCATCACAGCGGCATCGACAAAGCCGTCCTGGCTTACAGTGACGAACACACCGAACGCTGGCGCCGCGAGCTATTTCCCGATGGCTTGCCCGCCGGCGCCTTCGGCCAAAATTTTACGGTCCAGGGCCTCACCGAATCGACCGTCTGCCTCGGCGATATCTTCGAGGTCGGTTCCGCCCGCGTCCAAGTGAGTCAGCCCCGCCAGCCATGCTGGAAACAAAGCCGCCGTTACGACATTCCGGACCTCGTCGTCCGTATCGTGCGCACCGGCCGCACCGGCTGGTACCTGCGTGTGCTTCGCGAAGGCGAAGTAGCCGCCGGGGACATCCTCACTCTGGCCGAACGGCCCCACCCCGAGTGGTCCGTCGAACGCGCCAACCAAGTCATGCACGTCCAAAAAACCAACCGCGAGCTAGCTCTGGAGTTAGCCGCCTGCCCCGCCTTGGCCCAGGCCTGGGTGAAGCCCTTACGTTTGCGCTTTCCGGAATAAAATTAGCGTAAGCCGTGGCGGCGTAAAATCGTGTCCTCGGCCCGATGCCAGTCGGCCACCGGGTCGCTGGGGCGATAGCTGCGCTCGATGAAATAGCTATAGGCCTCCATGCGGATTTCATCGTGCAGCTTCGTCAAGTCGGCGGGCGTCGCCACCGGCAATGCAACCGGCTTCGCTTTCTTCGGCGCGGCCTTCTTCGGAGTGGCGGCAACCGCCTTTTTCTTGGCGGCGGCTTTCTTCGGAGCGAGTGCCGGTACCGCGGCGGCAGCGGTGGTAGGAGTCACCCTCGGAGCCGCTGTCACTTTAGTTACTTTTTTTGTGGCCATGAAATACCTCGAGCGAGATGGTTAGAGTTTTAAATGCGACTGGGAAACCTAGGCGGACAAGGCGAAATACAAAGCTACGTTTTTCAGTTTACCTTACCGGTCCGGATCAGGTCCAGGGCGCGATTCATCATCGGATCGCGCGCCAATTCCACTTCGTCGCCGCGCTCGACGCTAACGCCTTGGTTCAGGATCTCCTGGCGCAGCCGGTTCCGGATCCAGGCCACGTCCGAGAGCCACTCATTTACGCCCGGTTGAATGCGCCGTTCGCCCAGCCAGCCGCGGAAGGTGTCGAGTAACGTATTTGAAACTTCAAAGGCCGCGGTTACTTTCTCCCGCCGTGTTAACTCCGTGGCAAAGGTAGTAAATGAGCCGGAAGCGTCCAGGGCGATCCGCAACCGGGTCTGCGCTTCGGGCCGCACAATATGCTCCGGGCGCAATCCGCCGGCCGTGGTGGAAAGCGTTGCGTCGATCTGACTGTCGCGCAAGGGGCGCTGTAAGCTCCGGCCCTCCGGAGTGTAATAGTAAGCCACGGTAAGTGCCAAGGCGGACTTGTTACTTAGCGGAAATACGCTCTGCACCAGCCCCTTGCCGTAGGTGGGTTGGCCAATGACGAATCCGCGGTGATGTTCCTGCATCGCGGCCGCTATGATTTCAGAAGCGCTGGCGCTCTTCTCGTTCACTAACACCGCCAGCGGGAAGCTGTAACCCCTGGCCTCCGCCGCGACGTCGACGTTCTCGGTCTCCTTGCTCCGGCCACGAATGGAAAAGATTCGCTGTCCCGGTTTCAGAAACATAGATGCGGTCTCGATCGCCGCGCCGACCACGCCGCCGGGGTTATTGCGTAAGTCGAGAATCAGTCCCTTAAGTTTGTCGCCGCCGAGTCTCTCAATCGCCGCCCGGATATCCTTGCCGGTCTTCACCTCGAAGCCGCCCACGCGGAGATAGCCGATGCCGTCCAGGTTGAAAGCCCGTTCGACACTCGGCGTGTCCATCGCCTCAGGGGACAGGACGAATTCGAGTAACCGTGGCGAGTTCTGCCGCCGCACGTCGAGCTTGACTTTGATGGTCCGCGCCTGTCCGAGTAATCCGACTAACTGCTCGGTATCGAGCTGGGCCAAGACATAGCCATTAATGGCCATGATATCGTCGCCAGCCTGTAATCCGGCCCTCGCCGAAGGGCTCCCGGCCTGGGTTTGTAACACCACCACCCGCCCGGGCAAGATACTCACGATGGTGCCAAACCCGCGTCGGACGCTGGTTTCCATCTCTTGTAACTGTTTGAAGTTGTCCGGGTCGAAGAAGATACTGTGCGGGTCCAACGGCTTCAGCATGGCCGGCAACGCGCCTTGATACAAAGCAGACTCAATCGCCGGTGGTTCAGCGGAGCGCTCGAGTAAGATGGCCAGCACGTCGGCAAACTTACGCACATGTGGCTCGAGTTCCGCCACCCGGTCCTGTGCCGAGGCACTCAAAACGAAAATGGCGAGTAAGGCGCGCATTAACGGGTAAACTTAGTGGCCTGTTTGCGGGCGTGACGGGCCAAGGCCAACTGAATCAGTCGGTCTACTAGGTCCCGGAACGCGATGCCATCATGCTCCAGCATCCGCGGGAACATACTAATGGAGGTGAACCCGGGAATGGTATTCACCTCGTTGACATATAATTGGCCGGAGCCGCGATCAAGCAAAAAGTCCACCCTCGCCATGCCTTCGCAGCCCAAGGCCTGATAAGCCGCCACTGCCATCCGGCGGACATCGGAGATCTCTTCCCGGGTCAGGTTAGCCGGTAACAGCGTCTTCGCTTGATCGAGTAAGTACTTGTCCTCGTAGTCGTAGAATTCCCGTGAGGGCACGATCTCGCAAGGGGTACTGGCGATGGGCCGCTCGTTGCCCAGCACGGAACACTCGAGTTCCTGCCCAACGATGGTACGTTCGACAATGATTTTATGGTCATACTGAGCGGCGAGCTTCAACGCCTCGCGCAGTTCGGCTAAGTCATTGGCTTTCGAAATACCCACCGAGGAGCCGAGATTGGCGGGCTTGACGAAGAGTGGAAAGTCCAGGCGTTCGGCGATGGCCTCAGCGTTCAGGTCTTCCCGGGTAACGGTAACCCAGTCCACCACGGGAATGGAGCGTTCGCGGCACACGCGCTTCATGGCCTCT
>JBBQQS010000345.1:0-5839 GCA_038215525.1 Bryobacterales bacterium | reverse complement strand
GCAAAAGATCAAAGTGGAAGCCGGGAAGTTGACTCAGGTAAGTTGGACGATGCAGAAGTCAACGGTGCCGGCGGGTCCGTTTGGCGAGTTGCGGATTTCAGGGGGGATAAGTTCGCCGGAGTATTTTTAAACGGTAAGTTCGCTGGACATGTGGATGAATTCGACAATTTCGCCCAGAGAGTGCAGTTGGCGGCCGGGGACTATGAATTGAAGATCGTGCCGGCGGGATCGGGGGTAGATGGCCCTACCCTTCATATGGAACAGATCAAAATCGGGGCGAATCAACAATTGTGGGTGAAGTTGAAGAAGTAAGTCGGGGGGCGGCCCTGGCTGGGGTGGGGATGCCAGGGCCGCTGCGGACTCCACGAAGTGCTACGGGGATAACGCTTCGCGGAGAACTTGTCGCGAATCAGGACTGGGTCCTTAAACTCGCATAAACCTTTAAAACGAGAAACGCAACGACAGTTCCAACTGCCGATTGTTTCCGGCCCCGCCGCCACCGCCTCCAGGACCGCCGCCGCCACCGGGGCGGCCGCCGAAGCCACCACCCAAAGTGGTTGACTGGCCAAAGAAAGGCGAACCCAAATTACCGACCGGCGGGCCATTATTCACCCAGTTGAGTAAATTCCTCGCCTGGAGCGATATATTTAGAGTATACCTTTTTCCAGAGCTGGCGCCACCAAACATTCCACCGCCGCCGCCGGGGCGACCGCCGCCAGGAGGGCCACCGCCGCCCATCATCATACCGCCGCCGCCGGGACCACCACGGCCCATACCGCCCGCGCCGGCCGCATCTTCGCCTTTCTTGCCGAAGCCAATGGTCTTGCCGACACGCAGGTTGATAGTGAAGGCGCCGGGAGCCTGCCCATAGTTACGGGGGATGATAGTTTCTCCGGGGAGCGGGTTCAGATTAAAGGTGCCCCAGGAAGTGCTGCGGATATTGGTACCCGTGGCACCGGAGGCCGCGAAGGAGGGGCGATCGTTGAATTGGGCGTCACCGTTGTCGTCTCGGCCGGTGGTGATGTTGAAGGGTCCGCCGGCGCTGGCGATGAAGAACGGCGAGATGCTGATGGCGTACTTGGCCGTGATCGATCCGCCCATGATGAAGCGCTGGCGCTGATCGAAGCCACTGCGGCCATACTCGTTGCGCACGTCGTAGGTGAAGGCCGGGAAGCTTCCCGCCCCATCCGTGTCGCCGCGATTGTAGCCCAAAATATAGACTCCGAAGAGAAAGACCTGCCGACTGAAGCGCGTATTGAAGTTGGTAATCAATTGGTTCTGACGGCTGAATCCAGTGGACTCGAATTGGTACAAATTACCGATGTTGCCGAGGGGTTGGGTGCCATTGAGCAGCGGAGCGTTGATATTGCGGGCCCGCAAGTTGTGCACGCCGCGCGAGAAGATATAGTTGACGGCGACCGAGGTGTTCTTCGGCAATTGCCGGTCGATACCGACGGAGGTCTGCACGAGGTAGGGCGAGCGGATATTAGCGGCCAGTCGCTGGACGGCTTGGGTGCTGAGATTGCCGGCCAGCGTGGAGAGAGCGGGAATGGTGGGGAAGAAGTCCGGGTTGGGAACCAGGAAATTCAATTGGTTGGCGCCGTTGAAGCGCAATTGCTGCAAGGTCAAGTTCTGGGCGACGCGGTCGTAAAATAGACCACTGCCAATGCGCAGCACGGTCTTCGCGGCCTTGTTCTTGCCGCCATCGATACCCCAGGCGATGCTGATGCGGGGAGCCACGTTGTTGTTGCTCGAGATGTTGGTCTGGTTTTCGTAGCGCAGGCCCAAGCCCACCGTAAGGTTGGGGCGGATGCGCCAATCGTCGGTGATGAAGATGCCGAGGTCGGTCTGGCTGACGTCGGCTTGCGGGGTGCCACCGACGAGCGAAAACTGGCCGGCGCCGCCGCCCAGGGCGCGGATCTGCGCGCCGGGCAGGCTTTGGAACAGGAGGGTACGGCGGTAGCGCTCGAGCGACGTAAGGTCAGTGATGGCGCCGGTGGGCTGGTTGTTCGCGTCGAGCACCGGGCCGCGGCCACTGGTGAAGGTGTAGGTGCCGCCAAAGTTGTTGCGGTTGATGTCGGAGAGCGCGCTGCGTCGCATCCGGCCACCCACCTTGAGCGCGTGGGCGCTGAGCGTGATGCTGGTGAAGTTGGAGATTTCCACGCCATTAGAGGTATTGTTCGCGGTGCCGATCTGGGCGCCGCCGCCGTTGAAGCTATCGAGCACGTTGATCGCCGGCAGCCCATTGTCGCCAAACTGACGGATGTGGTTGCGCTGATACTGGAAGCGGGTTTCGTTGATGGCACGGGCGCTCAAAATAGCGGTCTCGGTCATCTGGAGGGAGTGCTCACGATCCGCGGAATTGAAGGCGCGGGAGACTAAGGAAAAATTGCCGATACCCTGGTTTTCGTTGCTGAGGTCGGAAAAGGTGTAGCGCGTGACGAGCGTATTGCGGTCGTTCAAGGCGAGGTCAAAGCGTGGATTGATGTTGGTGCGCTGGTTCGGGGTGACCACGGAAAGCTGGAGCGGCGTGGGCACGAGCGCCGAACTGAGGATGGTGGCGTTGATGACGGCGTTCTCGCTAACATCGCGGCGTTCCATGTCGAACGAGAAGGAGGCTTTCTTGTTTACCGGCCCACTGATGCGGCCACTGAACTGGCGCGACTGGAAGGGCGCCTTGTTGGCGGCGAAGGGATTGCGGGAGTTGAAGATGCCGTCGCCGAAGTTGAAGCCGAGCTCGCCGCGGAACTTATCGGCGCCGGGCTTGGTGAGGATCTCGATGCGGCCAAAGCCGATGCGGTCGAATTCGGCGGAGTAAGGATTCTGATTGACGCGGATTTCGCGGATGGCGCTTTTGGGGGGCAAACGGCCGCCGGTGAAGCCGTCGATAAAGATCTGGCCGCCGTTGGGGCCGGCGCCAGGTCCGGCGAGGGCTTGGAGTTCATTGGCAAGCTGGTCGGGATCTTCGGAGAGGACTTGAAGGTCGTCGCCTTTGAGGACAAGGGCGCCAACGTTCGACTCTGCATCGGTAGAGACCTTATTAATCTCTTCTTCCACCTGCAGGATCTGGGCCTCAGTGGCGAGGACGAGTTGGGCGTCGAACTTCATGGGGGCACTCACGTTGATACCCTGGACCTCGAAGAGCGCAAAGCCCTTGCTGAGCACCCGCACCGTATACGCGCCAGGCGTTAGATTCAAGAGCTGGAATTCGCCGTTTTCGTTGGTTTGGGCGCGTAACTCGCGGCCGCCATTCAAGCGGGCGCGGACGTCCGCCCCGGGGACCGAGGATCCGGAGGGATCCGTCACTTTGCCGCGGATGGCGGGGGCTTGTGCCCAGCTGACACTGGCCAAGGCCAGGATCAGAACCGTGTAGACACACCGAGAGTGTAGGCCTGACATTGAGAGTTTCCTTCGTCGCTTACTTATTGTTTTGTTGGGATTGCCGAACGTGGGCGAATCGGATTGCTTCTATTGCATGGAGATCATACCCATGCCCATGTCGCCGCCGCCTAAACTAAGGCCGCCCATGCCGCCCGGAGCGCCGCCGGCCGCACCTTGCCGCTGCGCCATCGCAATGATCATGTCGGCATTCGCCAACAGGGTAATGGCGGTGATTTCGTCGCTCTTGGCACCGACGGTGCTGGAGACGACGATCGATTCGCCCACTTTGATGTCTTCGATTTTGGCGGGAGGCATGCGATCAAGCATGGCCATCATGTCGGGAGCGCCGCCACCGGGCCGGCCGCCGCCCATAGCGGGAGGTCCGCCGCCGGGACGCATGCCGGCCGAAGGAGGACCGCCAGCAGCAGGAGCGCCAGCACCGCCGGCGGGACGTCCGCCGCCACCGCTCGCGCCGCCCGGGCCACCCATTCCGGGGGGTCCACCGCCCATCATGCCGGCGAAGTTGGGCATCTTCTTCACTTGCGAGTCGGGCTTGATCCGCACCAGCATCGTCTTGCTGGAGGCCATATCCTTGATCCTGATTTCTCCGGCTGCCACATCGATGGCGGTCACCGTGCCGGCGATAGTACGAAACGAACCGAAGACGGCGCGCTCGGCGGTGATGCGGGTGGCATCTTCATTTTTGTCTCCGAGGACCCGAAGCTGGTCACCTTTCTTGAGGTTCTTCATGGTGGCGTCCTTAGCATCGGCGAACTTGATCGAGTCCGGCGCATAGCGCTTGTAGACAGTCTTGCCGGTGAAGGTGACGGTAACCGGTTTGGGGCCAGCCATCGACTGCGTCTTAATCGTGACTTCGCCTTTGGCCGCGTCTACGGAATCGATGACGCCCACCATGCCGCGGCGAGTCCACTCGGTGCGTTCCTGATCTTCTCGCTTCTTAATATCGCGGGCCGAGATGACGATGAGGCTATTCGCCACCACCGTCTTCTCGGTGAGCGCCCCGCGAACCAATACCCGGTCGCCATTGGCGAGGCCCGAAAGGGCCACGACCTGGGCTTTGGTGAGGTCTTTTTCACCGGGTTGAACTTGCTTTACCGTAATGTCGACGGCGAACTTAGCTTCGAAAATTTCGCCAGCGTCAGACTTAACCGTCATTTCGCCTTTCAGGGCGTCGATGGCGGTAATGGTTCCAATCACGCTCTTCGACTGCCCAAAGGCGGCCAAGGCGAAGGCAAAAAACAGGATTCCGAGAGTTCTCACAGAAGATAAGACGCTCGACTGGGGGCGATCTGGGTTAAGAAATGTGAAAGCCTGCACTTTTTTTGTCAGGTTTGGAGCGGTAACCGTAATTCGACGACGAGACCCGGCTGAGCATTATGTGCCGAAATTTCCCCGTGATGTAATACGACAGCGCGTTGGGCGATGGCGAGGCCGAGCCCAATGCCGCCGGAGTCACGGCCGCGGTCGCTTTCGACGCGAAAAAACGGCTTAAAGATCGATATCAGCATCTCTTCGGGGACGCCGGGGCCTTGATCACGGACGGAGACGACGGCTTGGCCGGGGCGGCCGTCGATACCGATTTCGACCGCGGTACCCGTAGCCGTGTGGCGAATCGCATTGCGGAGGACGTTATCGAGTGCCCGGGCGAGCAAAACAGCGTCGCCCATCACCTTGAAATTGCCGTGCCAGCGGCGGACGAGCTTCACATGGCGGACTTCGGCTTCGATTTCGGCCTCCCGAACCACTTGCTCCACTTCTTCAGAGAGCTCAAGCGGCTCATTGATGCGCTCGGCGGGGTCGCCTTCGGCGCGGGTCATTTGAATGAGTTCGCCCACCAGGCTGGTGAGGCGGTTGCTTTCGTGCTTGATGCGGTCGAGCGCGCCGTTGCGGTCAGCGCTTGAGCGGGCGAGTTCGATAGCGAAGCCTAGGCGATTCAACGGCGAACGCAACTCATGCGAGATATCCTGCAGCAGACGGCGTTCAGCGGTGAGAAGGGTTTTGGTGCGGCCAGCCATGTCGTTGAAGGCGTGCGCCAGGTCGCCGATTTCGTCTTTGCGCTGAAGGCTGGAGCGGGCATCGAGGTCGCCGGCGCCGAAGCGGACCATGGTTTCGCGCAATTCGCTGAGCGGGCGGGCCAAGGTAACGGCGAGGGCATAGCACAGGAGGACGATGACGAGAACAATCCAGAGGTAGTTGGGCAGGTTACCCCAGATGGAACTGCGGAGGTCTGGTTCGCGGAGAACGAGGAGCAGGGCGTAGCGGCCGTCGGCGGAGATTTCGCGCATGGGGTGGTTGGGGCCACGCTGGGGTCCGCCGAAGGACGGCAGACGGCGGGGCTGGTTAGCTGGCTCGGTGGCACGCTGCCAGATGTCGCGGCGATCGTCGCCCGAGAGGAGGTCGCGGCCTTGGCCATCGACCAAATAGTGCTGGGCGTCGA
>JBBQQS010000344.1:0-5888 GCA_038215525.1 Bryobacterales bacterium | reverse complement strand
GATGACCATGTCGCCGCGGTCCGGCACTTTCAGCCAGAAACGCCAGAGCCAAGGGCGCAAGCGCTCTTCGGCACTGGGTCTGGTGATAGGATAAAGCTTAAATCCGCGGGGGTCCATGCGTTGGGTTAAGGCAGCGATCGCTCCGCCCTTGCCCGCGCCGTCCCAACCTTCCACCACCACTACGCTGGAGACGCTGTTATCCCAGCACGCCTTCTCCAAGCCGAACAAGCGCTGCTGCAAGTCGGGTAACACGCGCTTGTATTCGTCACGAGTGAGCTTGCGCTTTAAATTGACGTTTTTGAGCATCGGTTCTTCAGTAACACCATTTGGCTGTTCACCGGCAATTCCCCCGCTGGACGGGGCGTGCGCACATAAGTCCCGTCGGCCTGCATCTGCCGGGACTTCACGGTATCCAACAAGTAAGCCTCCAGCAACTGGTCGCGTATGTAGCGCTTCAAGGAAGTTCGCTCGATGGGAAACAAAATCTCCACCCGCCGGTTGATGTTGCGGGGCATAATGTCGCTGGACCCGAGATAGACCTCCTCGGCGCCGTCGTTCAGGAAATAGAAGATACGGCTATGTTCGAGAAACCGCCCGACCACGCTGAACACCCGGATGCGGTCGCTAATGCCGGGCATGCCGGGCCGCAGGCAGCAGATGCCGCGGATAATCAGGTCGCACTGTACGCCGGCTTGCGACGCTTGATAGAGCAGGCGGATGATGCGCGGGTCGCCGAGGGCGTTCGCTTTAAAGATCAACCGCGCTGGCCGGCCGGCACGCGCGTGTTGGATCTCGCGTTCAATCATGGCTTCCAATTGTTCGCGTAAATTGATCGGCGCCACCAGTAGCTTTTGGTAGTCTTTCTTGGCGGAGTAACCGGTCAAGAAATTGAATAAGTCCGTCGCGTCAGCGCCCACCGCTTCGTCGCAGGTAAACAATCCCACGTCGGTGTAGAGATGAGCCGTGACCGCGTTATAATTTCCGGTAGAGAGGTGCACATATCGGCGCATGACGTCGCCTTCGCGCCGAACGACCAGCGCCACCTTACTGTGGATTTTCAGGCCGGGCAAGCCATACACGACATGGACGCCCTCGCGTTCCATGGCGCGCGCCCATTCGATGTTACTTTCTTCGTCGAAGCGGGCTTTGAGTTCCACCAGGACGGCTACCTGTTTGCCTTGCTCCAAGGCTTCCAGCAGCGCTTCCACGACGGGCGAATTACGGCCAACGCGGTAGAGGGTCATCTTGATGGCCAGTACTTGCGGATCGCGCGCGGCGGCGCGTAGAAAATCGACGACGGGAGCAAAGGAATCAAAGGGATGGTGCAGCAAGATATCGCCGCGGCGAATTTGGCCGAAGATGTCTCCGTCTTCGTTCCACTTTTCGGGCAGCCCCGGCACGAAGATGGCTTCTTTCAGGTCCGGGCGGTCTAACTGGCCGAACCAACGCAGGCGGCTCAACGCGAGCGGGCCGTCCACGCGGAAGATATCCGCGTCTTCGATTTCGAGGTTGGTTTGAAGGATCTTGAGTAAGTGCTCCGGCATCCGGATATCTACCTTTAGCCGGACCACCTCACCGAAGCGCCGCTTGCGTACGCCTTCTTCGACGGTTTCGAGTAAGTCGCCGCCTTCTAACTCCTGGATGGCAAAGTCGGCATCGCGTGTCACATGGAATAGGTGCGATTCAATTACTTCCATCCCCGGAAACAACTGCTGCAGGTTGGCCTGCACCACTTCCTCGATCCAGACGTAGCAGAGGGGCCGCCCGTTGCGGTTGGTGCTCGCTTGCACGGGCACCAACTGCGGCAGGCTATCGGGCACCTTGAGCCGCGCGAACTGCTCTTGGCCCTTCGGATCCCGAATCAAGATCGATAGATTCAGGCTGAGGTTCGAAATATGCGGAAAGGGCCGGCTGATGTCGACGGCGAGGGGCGTGAGCACAGGATAGATGGTGTCGCGAAAGTAGGCGTCGACGTGTTGCCGCTGGCCGCTCGAAAGTTCATGATATTCAAGCACGCGGATGCCATGCCGTTGCAAGTCCTCGAATAGGCGTCGCCGGCAAGCATGCGAGTCGAGCAGCAGTTGGCGAAACTCAGCGCGTACCGCTTCCAGTTGTTGCCGCGGCGTCAACCCATCGGGACCCGGCTCTTGGATGCCGGCCTCGATCTGTTGCTTGAGCCCCGCGGCCCGCACCATGAAGAACTCGTCGAGGTTTGAGCCGAGGATGCCGAGAAACTTGACGCGCTCAAGCAGGGGGTTGCCTTCGTCCAGGGCCTCATCGAGGACCCGCCGCTGAAACGAGAGTAAGCTCAACTCGCGATTGACGTAGAGATTCGGGTTATCGAGAAATAGCTCTGGCGCATCGGCCTTGCGCCGGCGGCGGACGGTGGGTTTCTTTACGGCTTGGTTCATTCGGATGGATTCTGATGGGATCGCCGGATAATGACTTCGAGTTCCGCCTCGGCTTGCGAGCGGTTCCCGAGGCGTAGATATTCAATGGCCGGCGAATCCACCAATTGATACCATACCGTTTTCCGGGTGCCGAAATCTGGCACGAGTTTCGCCAAACGGTCGCGGAGTTGGCTCGCCAGTTCGAGAAACGTGGCGTACTCGGGCCCTAGTTGCTCAGCGAGCTTCTGTCGGAGCCGCACGGCCAGGGCAGGGCAGCGGCCAGTGGTGGATAGAGCTACGACGAGGTCGCCCTGCCGGTGGATGGAAGGGTAGATGTAGCGGCAATGGGGGGGATCGTCCAGGCAGTTGACGATAACGTTTTCACGCTGGCCCTCTTCCCAGATGGCGGCGTTGTACTTGCGATCGCCGGCGGAGACGGCCAGGAAGCAGCCGCGCAGGTCCCCCGGCTCGTAGTTGCGGGCCACCCAATGGCAGTGTTCGGTGGCGATGAGCGGGCCGAAGCTGGGATCGAGTTCGGCGGCGATGACGGTGAGCCGTGCGCCCGCCTCCACCAGCCCCCGCGCCTTCTCTTCGGCCATCCAGTTGCCACCGAAGACCACGCAGGGCTGGTCCTCAAGGTCGAGAAAAACGGGGTATCCGTAGCGCATGTTCCTTTATTGTCGCAGGGAAGGCCCTATAATCACGGGATGACTTCTGTACGGTGGTGGATGCTCGCGCTGCTCTTTTTCGCGACCACCATCAATTATCTTGACCGGATCGTGTTGTCGGTGCTGAGCCCCGTGATCCTCGGCGAGATGAAGATCTCGAAGCAAGAGTACGGCCATATCACGAGTGCCTTCCAGCTTACCTACACGCTGGGTTTCATTTTCTTTGGCTGGTTTGTGGACCGCTTCGGTACCCGCATTGGCTATGCGGTGAGTGCTCTCTGGTGGAGTTGCGCCGCCGCGCTGCACGCGCTTTCGCGCACTGGCCTTGACCTCGCTATGTGGCGCGCCACGCTGGGCCTGGGTGAGGCCGGCAACTTTCCAACGGCGATCAAGTGCGTGGCCGAATGGTTCCCGAAGAAGGAGCGCGCGCTGGCCTGCGGCATCTTCAATTCCGGCGCCAGCGTCGCCGCGATGGTGGGTCCGCCGCTATTTGTGTGGATGAACGGGCAATTCGGCTGGCGTACCTGCTTCTTCGTCACCGGCATCAGCGGCCTGGTATGGGCCGTGGTCTGGTGGATTGTGTATCGGCTGCCCAAGAATCATCCGGGGGCCAACGCGGCAGAATTGGCGCATATCTATTCCGATGCTGCCACTGAGGAGCGCGAGCCGCAGGTCTCCTGGCGTCAGGCGCTCACTTACCGGCAGACCTGGGGCTTTGCCATGGCCAAGTTCTTTTCCGATCCCGTGTGGTGGTTTTACTTGTATTGGCTGCCGCTGTACTTCAGCGAGGCCCGCAGCTTCAAGCTTATGGATATTGCCTGGGTGGTGCCGGTGATTTATTTAATGGCTGACTTGGGCAGCGTCTTCGGCGGTTGGCTTTCGGGCTATCTGATTGGCCGCGGTTGGGAGACGGGTCGCGCGCGCAAAGCCAGCCTGCTGCTGTTTGCGCTCTGCATGCCCATCGGCGCGACGTGTGTGTTGGCGGAAAGCGTGGTGCTGGCGGTGGTACTGATCAGTGTGGCGACGGCTGCGCATCAGGCGTGGTCGGCCAATTTATTCACCACGGCGTCGGATGTGTTTCCGCGGGGAGCGGTGGCGAGTGTGACGAGTATCGGGGGGTGCCTGGGCGGTTTTGGCGGGTTCTTATTTACGGGAGAGATGGCAGGTTATGTAAGTCAAAATTACGGATACACGCCAATATTTTTAATTATGGGTGCCTTTCACTTAACCGGCTTCGCGTTTCTGAACTGGGGCATGGGCGATATGAAGCCGATTGAGGCGGGCCGGGGGCCCGCCCTACCGGGCAAGTAAGTTAGTTCGAAACGTCGGAAGTGGCCGATTGCTCGCGAATCGGGAGCCACTTGGTGTACCACCACTTCTGGGCCTCAGAGTCTTTGTAAGCCTTCAACGCGGCTTCGTCTTTGAACTCCATGGCGAGGACGTGGGTGAAGTTGGCGGGGCCGCCCTGGACGAGGATGGGCTTGAGCCAAACGCGCGTGATGCCGGCCTTGGGGAATTTATTGGCCATTTCGCCGATGGAGGCGATGGCTTCGTCTACGGTCGCCTTTGAGGCATCGGCCTTGAACTTGACGTTGATCACGTGGATGACCGACTTGGGCATTTCAACAGCCGAGATGCTCAGGGCCATGGCGGCCGCGAGCAGCGTGAGATTACGAATTAGATTCTTCATGAGATTCCTTCTGTGATTTTCTTCAGTCCCGACCATTCCTCACAAATCACGAGAGAGTTGGCCGGGTTAGTGACAATGTATTTGCAAGCGGCGGGTCCAACTAACCGCTCGCGGGCTACCGGAAGTGTGTCGCGAAAAACGGACACGTCCTGGGAGGTGTGATAGACAACGCCCTGCAGTTGATAGGAGTAATAGATGGCGTCGTCCTGAATATCATTTACCGTGGCTTCGATGATGCGGCCTTCGCGGGCGATGGTTTGGCGGCGGCGAAACTCGCGGCGGAGTTCTCGCTGGAGAGGCGTTAGCCGGCTTCGCCAGAGAGTCCAAACCATGATCGCCAGCGCGGCGGTAACGCCGGCACTGGCGATCAGAACGTCGAGGGCTAGGGCCACGGTGGGTAATTACTTGGTCTCGAAGGCTTTGGCGTGATCCTTCAAGAACTGCTCCAAGCCTTTATCGGTGAGCGGGTGGTTGAAGAGCATGTCGAGAACCTTGTAGGGCAGGGTGCCGACATGGGCGCCGGCTTCGGCAGCCTGCACCACGTGCAGCGGCGAACGCAGCGAAGCGGCGAGCACTTGGGTTTTGAAGCCGAAGTTCTTGTAGATTTTGCAGATACTGGTGATCAGGTCCATGCCCGGATAGCCGATGTCGTCGAGACGGCCCACGAACGGACTTACCAGGTAAGCGCCGGCTTTGGCAGCCAGCAACGCCTGGGCAGCCGAGAAGCACAAAGTAACATTCGTGCGCACGCCTTCCTTCGACAACGCGGAACAAGCCATAATGCCGTCGCGGATCAACGGCAGCTTGACGACGATGTTCTTGTGGATCTTGGCCAGCTTGAGGCCTTCGGAGATCATGGCTTTGGCTTCAACGGCCACTACCTCGGCGCTGACATCGCCGTCGACGATCTCGCAAATGCGCTTTACTTGCTCTTCAATCGGCACGCCTTCCTTGGCGATCAGGGAGGGGTTGGTGGTGACGCCGTCGACAATGCCATAGGCGGCGGCTTTGCGGAGTTCGTCGAGGTTAGCGGTATCTAGAAAAATTCTCATAGTGGTAAGTTACTCGCGAGTTACAGAGTTAGTTAGCGTGCCGAGGCCTTCGATTTTCACGGTGACCGCGTCGCCAGGTTGCATGGGT
>JBBQQS010000343.1:0-5889 GCA_038215525.1 Bryobacterales bacterium | reverse complement strand
ATGCCGTCGACGTGCTTCAATCCTTTGTCGAACGCCGCCAAGGCGGCGAGTCCGGCATCGCCGCCGTCCAGTGCATCCAAGGGTCGGAAACCTGGAAGTGGACCGCCCGCAATCCCTGGGCCGCCAAGTTGCTCGACGCGGTGCGGACCAGCTTTCACCTGGAGCCAGGACACTTCGAGACGACCGTCCGCCGACCCAGCGTCTCCCTCGTCGACTATCGTGACGGAACCAAAGCGGCCGTCTATTCGATTCCTGACGTGGGCTGGACCTACGCCGCCGACATCGAAAAGCGCAAGGACCCGGCCATAGTCTCGATGCTGGGCTGGCCCGGGCCCTACTCCCAATACCACGCCGCCAACGCCTTCGAGCACTGGATCGTCGAGATGATGCTCACCCGCCAGGAACCCGTCCCCGCCGAGCGGTTGCTTCTGTCCACCGGCATTACTTCCTTTAACATGGAATCCAACTGGGACAATGGCCGGCACTCCGACGTCGGGCGCCGCATCGAAACGCCATTCATGAACATGCGCTACCGCTCGACCCGAGGGCCGATGTTTGAAACCGGCCCCCGGCCGCCGGTCATCCCCTACCTCCGAGGCTTTGAAAAATAGCCAAGCGGATTCCGCAGGTTCTGGCCAGTCGAGCTATCGAATGCTCCTGACGGGCCAAGTGCAGGTCGCTCTGTCCCTTTGCCCTCCAAATCATTGATTTTATTGCGCTTCGAAGTATTGCGAAATGCGCGGTGCAGTGGGCTCTTGCCAGCTTGTCCCCGTCAGCCCCCGTCATTCCTTTCTCAGCCCGTCCCATCGGCCCATTGAAAAGTGGTCCGGGCGTGGATCGCCGCCGAGCGAAGGGGCAACTCAACGCCTCACAATTTCGGAGATATCGACGAGATAGATCTGGCGCCCGTCGCCATGCGATGAATCGATCGCGATCTTCGTCCCATCGGGGCTGAAGCGCGGATGCAGATCGCTGCGCCACTCGCCTCGATAGGGAGGGGCCGACCGGAAGTCGCCAAGCGGGACCTTTTTGCCCGTGGCTACCTCGTACAAGTACAGATACTGTCTCTCCTGCTGCGGATAGGTGTCATTGAGAATCCACTGATTGCCGGGCAGGTACGTGCAATGGCCATTTACGGTCATTACGTCTTTTCCGACTACCTCGACATTATCCGTCTTGTCCTCGTATAGATAGAACTTATCCCCATGGGAAGGATGCTTGGCCCACGCCAGGATATGCTTGCGGTCCCGCCAAATGAAGTGCGAAGTGCCGCCGTACGGGTCGAGCACATAGAGATCCTTCCCCTGCTCGTTCGCGGTAAACATACGCGTGCCGAATCCGTTGCCTTCCTTCGGCCCCCGCCAACGGTGAAGGAAGATAAAGCGCGATCCGTCCGTCGAATGCAGCAGATGATTGAACCAGTGTTTGGCGCTGGGCTCCCACGGGGAGTGCAGATTTGGAATCTTCGATGCCTGGTCGAAGGAGATCAGCAATGTCTGCTTGCCGGTGACCAGGTCGTTGCGCCAGATGCCGGCTCTCTCGGGGGTCAGTTCCTTCTCGAAAGGATCCAGAATCCCAGCATATCCATAGCCCGGCCGCGTCTGGTTCAGCCGACGGAAATCGGGATAGACTGCCCACTTCCCATTCGGGCTCACGCTGTAGACCGGGCCCGCCAATGTCCTCGTCTTGCGTGTCCGGATATTCATCATGTGGGAAACGAACTGATTATCCACACGGTCATTCCAGATGACTTCTTCCTTCGAACCGGGCACCCATTGGAGCATGCAGCCTTGCTGCCAGTTCCAGGCTCGGCTGGTTCCCAATTCGATCCAGCGGTCGCCATCCTGGAGATCGACCATGCCGACTTGAATGACTTCGTCCGGCTTCGGACTGCGGTGTTCGAAGTCCACTTGGTTCGCCAGGATATAGCGGCCCGTTGGATCGAACTCGAGCTTGTCGTAGTAACCGAACCAGTGGAATTTAGGCCCGCGCGTGATGGCGCGGACCGGTGCCGCCTTTGTGTCTGCGGCGAGCGCGACGCCGGGCAGGGAAGAGAGAAATGAACGTCGAAGCATCAGAGTTCCAATATTAGAAGATGTATTTCGATCCGAACTGAATTGCGTGAGACAGCCACATAACTGCAGGGCACCGGGACTCAGAACGTATACTTCAAAGCCAATTGAATAATGCGTCCGTTGCCCGCGCTGGTAATGCGGCCAAAAGTCGCTGGCTGATCGATATTCGTCCCTGGATTGTTGAAATTCGGCCGGTTGAGCAAGTTGAAGAACTCGCCACGCAATTGCGCTCCGTGCTTTTCGCGAAGACCGGGGAAGCGCTTCACTAGCCCCAGGGTAAAGTTTGCGTCGCCCGGTCCGCGCACCTGACCTTCGGCCCGGGGTGCACTACCAAAAGCGCCATTCGGCTGCACCGCATAGGCTGAGCGATTGAACCAAGTGCCAATCCTATCGTTCCGGGAGCGGTCGGTATCGAGGCGGGGATCGGAGAGGCGGTTCGGCCGGTTCGGATGGCCGACCAAAGCGCGGTCAACGGTACCGGAGATGGCAAGCGGCGGGCCCGAGTAGAGCGCCAAAATTCCGTTGGCTTCCCATCCCTTGACCAGGGTACGCAGGACGGGGTTGCGTCCGCCAGTGAAGGGAAACTGGTAGACCCAGGAGGTAACTAGCGCGTGCGTGCGATCATGATCGGCTGGGCCCCACTCGGGCCGACGGTCATTGGGGATCTGGGAGCCTCCCGTCCCACCCGTCAGGACGTTGTTGACGTCGGTGAGGGCCTTCGAAAACGTATAAGACATCAGGAGACTGAAGCCGCGACTGAAGCGGCGATCGAGCGTCGCCTGCAGGGAGTTGTAACGAGCATTGATGACGCTCTCAATCAGGTTAAACCGGGCGAAGTTGGGGGCCAAAGGCCGCCGGGCGTTGAGATTCGCGGCAGAGGAAGCCCCGGGGATGAAGACCGGGGCATTGATGTCGCGCAGGTAGGGCAGACGAGTGGTGCGGGTGCCGACGTAAGCCACGGTCGCCAGCCAATCTTTGACAAACTCGCGCTGCAGGCTGAGATTCCATTGCTGCATCATCGGTTCGCGGAAGTTGGGCCCGTAGCTCAGGCTGTTGATCTCCCTGTCAAAAGGCGAGTTGCGGTTGGGCTCGTAAGGGTGAGGGTTGCCGCCCGGCCAGGTAGCCCAGGGATTGGAGGTACTGGGCGGGGCGTTGATGTCGACAATGCGCGTGAAGGGCTGGAGAATGGCAAACTGGCCTTCGATGTTGGTCCAGGAAGGATTGATGTAGACACCGTAGCCGGCGCGCACGGTGGTCTTCTGATCGCCGGTTAGCGCGTAGGCGAGGCCGATGCGAGGCGCGAAGAGCCCGGTATTGGTGGACCGGCCGCCACGGCCAACCCCCGGGTCGCCCGGGAACAGCACACCGGGCGGAGCATTGGTATAAGTTTGAGAGCGAGCGCCGGGGCTGTAGACGATCGCCGCGTTATTGACGGCCACGGGAGCAAAAGGCAACTCATAGCGCAAGCCGAGGTTGACCGTCAGGCGGCGATTGACGCGAATATCGTCCTGAGCGTAAAAGTTCAGGTGCAGGCCGCGCAAGCCATCGGGGGCGGGACTCCCTTGCCGGAACAGGCTGGGCCGACCCAGCATAAAGTCAGTCAGTGCCAAGCCGCTGAAATTGCCGTTATAGGTGAACGAGCCATTCGTGCGCGAAAGGTTCATCGTGTTCTGTACCGTCCGCAAACCGTCAGTGCCGAATTGAATGGTGTGTTTGCCGCGAATCCAGGAGAAATCGTTCGACCAGGTGTAAGTGCCGAAGTCCCGCGTAATGCGGATCTGTTCAATGCTGCCCTGGAAAAAGCCCTGCACGTTGATCAGCGGCCAGTTGGGCGTGTAGGTGAAATAATTCGAGGCAAAGCCCAAGCGGCGCAAATCCTCCAGGGTGATATTCGGCCCGTAGGTGGGATCGGAATAAAAGCCATTGAAGCCGAAGCGCGCCACATTGATTTTGTTGGGCGAAAGAGTGGCGGTGTAAGTGGCCCCGGCGAGATCCGTATTTTGAGTTTGCGTGCCGCGCACGAAAGCGGGCAGGTTGCCGCTGGCCGCCGGTTGATTGCTGCGCGTAATGAAGAGCCGGCCGCTCAACTGGTGGCGGCTGCCCAGCACCTGATCGCCACGCCCAAGGAACTGCACCGAATCGTTGTCGGTTGGCCGCTGATAAATGTAAGTCCCTTGCGCGTCCTGCGCGGCCGGAACGAACGTGTTGAGGTAGTTAGCCGCCAAGGGGTCGATCCGGCTTTGGGGAATGACGTTGCCCGGGAAGGGCTGGTTAGTAACCGGGTCGCGGACCAGGCGCGGAGTGGCCGCCGCCAGCAAATTCGAGAAGTTGCCCGACACCTGCGCCGGGGTGGGAACAATCAGCGTAGTCTGGGCGCCCAGGGGTTCGATGTTCTGCTCGAAATTGGCGAACCAGAAGGTTTTATTGCGGCCGTTGTAAAGCTTCGGCACCATTAAAGGACCGCCGGCGGCGACGCCGAATTGATTACGCTTACGCCGTGTACGTTCCGGGAGAAAAAAGCTTCGGGCATCGAGGTTCTGGTTGCGGAAAAAGTGGTAAAGGCTGCCGTGCAGGTCGTTCGTACCGCTCTTGGTCGAAACCTCGATCACGCCACCCGCGAAACCGAATTTGGCCGAGGGCACGCTAGTTTGAATCGTAAACTCCTGCACGGCGTCGGGGCTGGGAGTGGGAAGAATCGTGGCAAAAGCGTTGTCGACATTGAGCGTGCCATCGACGCGAACATTCACCATCGTACTGTTCTGGCTGCCCGACCGGCCGCCACCGATGTTGGTGCCGCTCTGGCCGGTGCCGGGCACGAGTTGCGCGAGCTGCAGGATATTTCTTCCATTGAGCGGCAAGTCCACGATGCGCCGGCTGTCGACAAGTTGTTGGATGGTGGCGGACTCAGTAGCCACGCGGCTCGCTTGGGCATCGACCGTGATCCGCTCATTGACATTGCCCAATTCGAGGGTAATGTTAAGCAGGAGATCGCCATTGGTGGTTAAGGCGACCCCGCGTTGAGTGTAGCTCTTAAAACCATCGTGGCGAGCTTCCACGAGGTAGGTGCCGATCGGCAAGCGAGGGAAAAGGTAACGGCCTTCCGTGCTAGAGATGGCAGCAAAAGGCAGGTTGCGCTCGAGCAACGTGGCCGTCACTTTGACGCTGGCCATGACGGCTCCACTAGCGTCAGTGACGACGCCATTCAGCCGGGCTTCTTGGGCAAAGGCCGCGCCGCCGAGTAAAACGAAGCAAGCGATATCCCGGTAACGCAACATTTGACCTCGACGCTATCATAATCAATGGGCCTTGTCCAGAATCCGGACCCCTGCTGCAGCCTCAACCCCAGCCTCGGCCGGACTCTTGGCTTCTGCAATCTGTCATCGATCCCGTCACCCCCATCTCATCGCCGTTTCTAACTGGCAGTCGAGCCGCCGAGCGGATTCTCTCCTGACAGGTGGTCTTTCGTGCGCCGCATGATTGTTTCGCAAATTACCTAGAATCAACTGTACTGGGGGAAGGAATCGGTAGAAAAAGGCCATCCACGGGCTGCTTCGGGGTGGTAGAGTGTCCGGCTGAATTTGGACCTGATCGCCAAGTGGAACTATATCGTCAGTGGGGCGTTCCAAGGTTTTGACAATTGAGCCCGAGGCGCGCCGCGCCCGTCGCCTTTCTCGAGTCGGCCCCCCTTTAGCCCTGCAAAATCTTCCGCAGCCGCTCGCCCACCACTTGATGCTCCGTACCCCGCATCATCCACACTGAAATCAACAATTGCCCCTTCCCCGGTCGCTGTACATGGATCGGCGGATCGCTCTTC
>JBBQQS010000342.1:0-5921 GCA_038215525.1 Bryobacterales bacterium | reverse complement strand
CCAAAACCGCCACGCCAGCTTGCCCGTCTTGCCGTCATAGGCATCCAGAAAGCCGCGAATGCCATACTCCCCACCCGCAATCCCGATGATGATCTTGTCCTTCACCGCCAGCGGAGCCACGGTAATCGAGTGGCCTGTCTTGTTGTCCGCCACGGTGACGTCCCAACGGACGGCGCCGGTCTTGGCATCCAGAGCGACCAGATGGGCGTCCACCGTGCCGACAAACACCAGATCACCCAGAATCGCCACCCCGCGGTTCACTTGGCCACAGCACACGCGCACGTCCTCCGGCAGGGTGCGTCGATAGCGCCAAAGCGCCCGGCCCGTGCGGGTGTCCAGCGCGGTCACGTGGCTCGGTGCCTCCGAAATGTACATCACCCCATCCACCACCAGCGGCGTCGTTTCAAACTTCTGCAGCGAGTTCGATTGATACACCCAGGCCGGCGTTAGCTTGGCTGCGTTTTGGTCGTTGATCTGCTTCAGCGGCGAATAGCGATGCCCCGCAAAGTTGCCTGAATAGGTCAGCCAGTTGCCCGGTTCCTTCTCCGCGTTCAGCAACCGCTGATGGGTCACCTGCCCACACAGCGGCAGGGCCAGGAGAAAGGCGAGGCGTCTCATCGGGCCCCCTTTTCACCGGCCAGAAAAGCGACCAGATCGTTCAATTCCGTTTCACTCAACTTGCTGCGGTAGCTTGGCATATTGGTCTTCTTTTCACTCGTCATCGCGGTGACGTCCGCCTTCCAGAACGATTGCGGATTGCCATTGAAATCGCGGATCTGAATCGAGTAGGTGTCTTCATTCAGGCGAATGCCGCGGATCGATTTGCCGGCTTTGGTCGTGAGTTGGACGATCCGGAACGGATGGGGCACGTCGCTCGCTGGATCCTCGATTTTCGCCCGCAAATGGGCTGCGCCGCGTCGCGCTCCGATGCCGCTCAGGGACGGTCCAATGCTCCCGCCTTCGTTGCCCAGGGCGTGGCAACCCAGGCAGGCGCCCTTGGTTCGGAACACGGTCGCCCCGGCTTGCGCATTCCCTGTGGCGGGCGTTGTCGGAACCTGGCCGAGGGAGCGAACGAAGGCCACCGTCTGCCAAAGTTCATGGGCGTCCATGAGCGATCCGGGCATCTCCGTATCGGGGATGCCGTAGCGAATGATGCGGTAGAGCGAGCGCTCGGAGGAGGCGCGGGGAAGCACCGGCACGGCGAGGTTCGCCCCCTTGCCGCCATCGCCGGAGGGGCCATGGCAACCGCCGCAGCGGCCCATGTAAAGGCGCTTGCCCATCTCCACATCCGCGGCGGTCGTGTGCGGATTCTCCTCGGGAATCTCGAGCGGCGGTTGCAGTTGAAACAGCAGGAACGGAATCCACCAAAGCATGGCAACGATCTCCTATAGGGAATCGGTTGAAAGTATACTCCATAATCCGTATTCCCATCGGCCTATACCCTGTCGATCAACTCCCACAGAAGAACACAGTGGTAACCTAGGCTTTCCAATATAGCCTCCGCGAATCATGACGCAGCAACAGTGGCAACAAGCATGGGAGTTAATCGGTGAGTGCCAGGACCTTCCGGCTAAAGAGCGAGAAGCGGTTTTCGTCTCCCGCCCAGTCGATGCTGAAGTAGCGGAGCACGTCCGGGGCGTTCTTGCGGGCGAGGAAGAGTCCGAACTGTCCGAAGAGATTCCCAGCGCGGAGGATTCCTATGGGCCTTATCGGCCCGTACGCCTGCTCGGAGAGGGGGCCATGGGCCGCGTCTATCTGGCCCAGCAGGAAACGCCGTTGCAGCGGACGGTGGCCTTAAAAATCATCCAGCCCGGCTTTGGCAGGAAGGAAGTGCTGGAGCGGTTTCAGATTGAACGGCGGGTGCTGGCGCTGATGGATCATCCGTGCATCGCGCGGGTCCTCGACGCCGGACGGACGCCGCGCGGAACGCCCTATTTTGTGATGGAATATGTCCCGGGCGTTTCCATTACAAAGTACTGCGAACAGCAGCAGACGCCGCTCGAAAAAAAACTGGAACTGATCATCGCCGCGTGTGAAGCGATTCAACATGCGCACCAGAAGGGCATCGTGCACCGGGACATCAAGGCATCCAACGTCCTCGTCTCCCACCTGGACGGCCGGCCGATGCTGAAGATTATCGACTTTGGGATCGCCCGGGCCATGGAGGGCGTGGGTCTGGATACCTTGGGCACTAACTTTGGATCCTTGGTCGGCACCCCTACCCACATGAGCCCGGAGCAAACGGAGCCCGACTCGACCCGCGTCGACACGCGGAGCGACGTCTATTCACTCGGCGTGTTGACGTACGAACTCCTCACGGGATCTACGCCGCTGCGCTCGGGCAGTATCAGCGGCGGCCTATCCGATCTTCCCGAACTGCTGCGGCGAATCCGGACCGAAGACCCCGAGCCGCCCAGCCGCCGGGCGCCCGTCCTGGCTCGTCAACTGGCCTGCGAACTGGATTGGATCGTCATGAGGGCGCTCGAGAAAGATCCGGCTCGCCGCTACCAAAGCGCCATCGGAATGGCGGAGGATTTACAGCGTTACTTGCAAGGGGAACCGGTCTTTGCCGGGCCACCCACAGCCACGTACCGCTTCAAGAAGCTAGCCAAGCGGCACCAGCGATGGCTCGTTACCGCCGCGGCGTTTGCGGTCGTTTTAATATTGGCCAGTATCGTCGCGATTCAACAGGGGATGCGGGCCACGTCGGCCGGTCGGCAAGCCATTGCCAGCCGCGACCGCGCGATCCGGTCCGAAGCGGAAGCGCTCGCGAGCCGGGATGAGGCGCGAACGGCCGAAAAATCTTCCCGCGAAGAACGGGACCGGGCCATCGCCGCAGAACGCCGCAGCGACTTGGAACGCGACAAAGCTCTAGCGGAGCGACACAGAGCCGATCGGCAGGCGACCACCACCCGCGCGGTGACCAACTTCCTGCAGTACGATCTCCTGCAAGTAGCCAATCCAGCCGTGCAAGCCGACCGCGGAATGACAACGCCCACCCGCGACCTGCTGGTGCGCGAGGCCTTGGATCGCGCGGCCGCCGGCATTGGCAACCGCTTCCAGAACGAGGCGGAGGCCGAAGCAGAGATCCGCCACACCATGGGCACCACGTACTACAATCTCGGCATTCTGCCAAAGGCCAAAGAGCAATTGGTAGCGGCTTACGAGCTTCGGAAAAATAAGCTTGGACCGCTTCATCCGGCCGCGCTCGAAACTCAGCATATTTTAGGCAAAGTGCTGCGAGCGGCCGGACAATCGGCGGAAGCGGTGGATGTATTCAGCCGGGTGGTTGAAGGCTATAAAAAATCTTTTGGGCCCGAGGACCGGCGTACCTTGGCCGCAATGCACTCGGTGGCCGTTGCGATGCGCAGCGCGGGCAGACCCAAGGAAGCCAGCGCTCTTCACGAAAAGGTGCTGGAGGTCCGCAAGCGGGTCTTCGGCTTGGAAGATCCCGACACCATGTGGAGCTTGAATGACCTGGGCATTACTTATATGTATTCGGGCCAAGCCAGCCTTGGCGTGCCACTGACCGGGCAGGCTTTTCAACTGCGATCCAAGGTCTTGGGTCCAGAGCACCCCGATACCGTGGTGACCATGCAGGCCTACGGGATGATTCTGTTTTCGACGGGGCAGGCTGAAAAAGCGCTGCCGGTTTTGCTCCGCGCTGTCGAACTCAATGAACGCTTGCGCGGGCGCGATCATACCGTTACGCTCGATAACAACGGATCGGCGGGCAACGCGTATTCGAACCTCTACCGCTATGAAGAAGCCATCAAGTACTTCACGATTGCGGCCGATGGGTACTCACGGCTGTTTGGCGAAAAGCATACCGCGGGAGTGACTTGGCGGATGAATATTGCCGCGGCGTACATGGATGGAGGCAGGTTTCAAGAAGCGATTCCAATCCTGCGCGCCTACATTCCGAAATGGATCCAGGCTCGTGGAAAAGATGACGAGCGGGTCCAGCACGCCGTCTACCTGCTGGCGAAAAATCTGCTGTGGTCGGGGAGTCACGACGAGGCTTTAGAAATCGGTCTGCCTTTGCTGGCGGACCGGATCCGGCAAAACGGCGCGGGTCATTCGGCTATTGTGTCGCTGTCGGAGGTAGTGGCCCAGGCCCACGTTCGCAAGAATCAGTTGCCGGAGGCTGAGGCGGTTTACCGGCGGGTGATTGAGGCCCGCCGGGCGGCCAAGGCGGGGGTGACCGGTTTGGAGGCGGGCCGGGCCGCCGTATGGTTGCGCCAGCAGCGCTGGAGCGACGCCGAAACGTTGGCCCGCGCGGCTTTGCCGAAGGACGGGGCCGAGGCGAGCTGGGATGGCAGTTACCTCCGCGGTTTAATCGGCGCGGCCATGGCGAATCAAGGCCGGCACGGCGAAGCGGAGCCATTTTTGCTGGCCGCCCATGCCGCAATGACCGCGCTCCGAAGCCAAACCCGGGCCGCTGAATTGTACAAGATGGACGATGTCCGTTCGTGGATCGTCGGCTTGTACAAGGGGCAGGGGAAAGTCGAACTCGCCGCCCAATGGGCCGCCCGTCCTTAACCCGTTCTACTTCCGCGCCGGCACCGAGATCGATTGCTCCAGCCAGCGCCGCGCAAACTCCCAATGCCGCGCCACGGTGCGCGTGGAACAACCCATTCGCTCGGCGATCTGTTCGCGCGTCAACGACTCAAATACCCGCATTTGCACGACCCGCGGCAACACCGGATCGACGCGCCCCAACTTACTCAGCAGATCCTCCACTTCCAAAAGATCGGAGTGCCCTGAAGCCGCCGCCTCCATCGTTTCGGTAAGTTCCAGTTTCGTTGACTGCCGGTGCAACGGGCGGGCGTGATGGATCAACAAGCGCTTCATCAGGAAGCCGGCCAGCCCCAAAAATAGCTGCCGCTCCGAGTCGTCGCCGAGTCCCGCGGGGGGCAGATTGTTTAGCCGCATTAACTGCAAATACAGCTCATTGACGAGAGCTGTCGTCTGCCAAGTGTGGTCAGGCTTCTCAAGCTGCATCTGCAAGGCCGCCATCCTCCGCAACTCTGGATAGAAATACTCCACCAAGCGGCTTGCGGCCTCCCGGTCGCCACCGCGGAACTCCTCCATCCAGCGCCGGACCATCCCCGCACTGTGCTCTTCCTCACACGATCCCACAGCTACGAGAATAGCATCCGGAAATTGTTTGGCACACTTTCGCCGCTCCCCGCCCATTGGTTATCGTCGCACCTTAGGAGGAATAATGAAGCAGCAGCAAAGACTCGCCGTACGCCGGATGTGGATGTCCATTGGCCGAACGCGCCAACTCTCGTTCTATAAACCGATCGCCGTTTTGCTCGCGATTCTGGTTTCTCCTCTGCCTTCGTGGTTTGAGGGCCCCAACTCGCCCAGCCCCTTCAAAGCCCAGGCCCAAACTACTACTTATTGCGACACAACTCTCAGTAGCAACGTCAACTGCATCTTCGACGTCAGAGCCAATGGAGCCATTAGGGAATTGGTCCAACTGGAGAAAGAGTCCGTCGATGCCTACCTCCTGACGCACGGCCTGCCGCTCTCGGAAGGCCCCAAAGTCTACCAGTTCGGCCGCCAGGATCTCCGCTCCGCCGTCCGCGCCGTCATCTACACAAAGATGCTCAACATCATCATGACGCCGGCGGCCAACCGTTCCACCTACGAGGCGCGTCTCTACCGCTGGCTCCAGGAAAGCGTCCAGGCCAACGAAATCCTCCTAGGCGAAAAGACTTTGCAGCACTTCAACCAGTTCAAGATAAACCCATGCGCCTTCCGCACCGATGCCGACATCGCCAAGGTCTACGAGTTCAATTGGGATCCCGCACCATTCTGCTATCCCATCGGCACTTCGGCCCTCTTTGCTCCTCTCACGCCAAATGCCAATTATTTCAAAGCCTATGGCCTCAAGTACTCCTTCCAGCGGG